>DALC01000070.1:11848-16485 GCA_002499325.1 Euryarchaeota archaeon UBA538 | reverse complement strand
AGCTTCATCACTCTAGAGTTTACAGAGCTTCCCCTTGCAGAGATGTCCAGACGAGCGGATGAGTTCTATGAGATGATGGATAAAAGGCGTACTACCAGGCACTTCTCTGACAGGGAGGTACCAAGGAAGCTCATCGAGAGAGCCATACAGACTGCAGGCACGTCACCATCGGGCGCCCACCTACAACCATGGACATTCGTAGCAGTCTCAAACCCCGCGATTAAGAGGGGCATCAGAAAAGCGGCAGAGAAAGAGGAGATGAAGACTTATTCGGAGAGGATGCCAGAGTCATGGGCCGAGGTCCTAAGGCCATTGGGTACCGATCATATCAAGGAACATCTCACAGAAGCTCCATGGGTGGTTGTCCTGTTCAGACATAGCAAGAGAGTCAGGGACAACGGTGAATGGGCTCCTACCTACTACTCACAAGAGTCATGCGGAATTGCAGCAGGACTCTTCATCTCTGCAGTTCACAACATGGGTCTTGTTACGCTAACACACACCCCGTCTCCAATGGGTTTTCTCAGGGAGATACTTCAGAGGCCAGACCATGAGCATGCCATGCTGGTTCTTCCAGTGGGCTTTCCAGCCGAAAAAGCCAGCGTGCCAAACCTGCATCGTAAAACTCTCCAAGACATCTCGGAGTTCTTGGAATGAACTCTGGCTATAAACCATCAAGAGAGGCTCTTGAGGAACCCATCCCATGACTAACTGGATTAGGGAAATGACAGACATAGGAATGACACGAATCATAACGGACGCTAGTTGTGAGTACCAGTCGATTGACGATGTTGGAGGTGACTCCAAGCCTCTTCTCATTTACACATCTGACAACACCTTGCTCGAAATCAACGAGAATATCGATGAATTGGTTTGTGTATTAGACTCCACTTTTGAGTTCCATAACTGATCAGGAATCCCCGGGAGGGGCCATGAAGATCAGGGCTATCCCTGAGCCTACAATTAGCAACCCACCCAGCCAATCTGATGCTCCGAGGGTCTCGTTGAAAAGTGTGAAACCGTAGAAAGTAGCTACAATCACAGTGAGGTAGGAGAAGGCACTAACCCAAGCGGCATTGGCTCTATGGTAGGCCATGGTTATGCCTACCTGACCACCTCCCGCACCGATTCCTATGCCGATGAGAGCGGCGACAGTCTTCCACTCCAGTCCCGCCACGTCAGGAAGCGCTTGGAAGATGCTTCCCACCACTGAGAAAGCTGCAAACCAGAACACTACGGAGGAAGCGGAGTCTGTATTCCTGAGCTCCCTGACATACATGTACGCCATGGCGGCAAAGAATCCTGATCCCAGTGCCAGAAGAGCGTCCGAGTCAATACTGGAGAGATCAGGCGAGACGATCAGTACAATTCCGGCGAAAGCGCTACCGACAAGGAGGGCCACCATGGGCTCTACCCTCTCCCTAATGACTCTACCAGATAGAAGTGCCACGAAAAGAGGAGCAGTATACTGAAGCGTCACTGCCTGGCCTATTGGGATTCTTCCTAGTGCAGTGAAGTAGAGTATCATCGCGGTCAATCCAACAACGCATCTCAGTAGCATCTTCCGCTTGTCACTAACCTTCAGAGACAGCCCTCTACTGGCAGCAAAAATAGCCACGGCTAATGCGATAACCGCTGACCTGACCATTATTATCATCCATACGTCTGCATGGAAGGCAGTCCATTTTACCAATGCATTCATCGTTCCGAAGCATACACTGCCGAAGATCATCCACAGCACCGCAATTCTCGGTGAGTCAGCGGGGGCGATGTAGGGAGACCCCCGTTCCCTCAAATTACTCATCTTTTCAGACCCCAGCGCCTCTCCAAGACCGAAACGACATCTCTGTAATCTTGCCCTCCTGCACTGTTTGGCTGGTGCAGGTGTATAGGTATTCCATGACTAGGGGCCTCGGCTAGCCTGATGTTTCTCCTTATCGCTGGCTCCACCACCAGTCTCGGGAAGGCCTCACGAAGCTCCGAGGCGACCTGATGATTCAGTGTGGTGGGTGCATGCATTGTCATAAGCACCCCATCAACTCCAAGAGTCGGATTGAGAAGCGCCCTAACTTCTCTTATGGTTCCGGATAGCAAGGCCAGTCCTTCCAGAGCAAAGTACTCAGTTTGTACGGGAACCACTACACCATCGCTTGCCACCAGTGCATTTACCGAAACTATCCCCAAGGAAGGTGGCGTATCGATTAGTATCAGATCGTAGTGAGGTAACAAGGGTGCCAACGCCTCGTCCAACCTACGCTCTCTGCCTAGCTGTCTCAGCATCTCCTGCTCCAAGCCAATAAGGGTCTTATCGCCCACTATCATGTGAACATTATCAACAGCAGTGGCGTGCCTCGCATTTATGGCCGTCTCCGGATTGAGAATTAGATCCCTGGTCGTGGTTCTGACCCTGCTCTTATCGACACCTAGACCAGTGGCGCAGTTACCTTGTGAGTCGGCATCCACCACGAGTATTTTGTAGCCTCTAAGGCCAAGTTGAGAAGCCACGTTGATCACTGTGGTAGTCTTGCCTACCCCGCCCTTCTGATTGATTACAGTCACTACTCTCCCTCTTCCCTCTGGAGTGGGTATCGAGGGTGGTAGCTCCATGGGTCCGGATGCTTTCTCGGTCTCCACCCTCTCTACAGAATCTAGTATGGGCGAACCAACAACCTCATCCGTCTCCGTGAACTCTGCATCCACTATCAAAGGGGCTTCTTTCGCGTCTGGAAGCACGCCCCGTTCATCGGTCATGAGCGCCCACGGCGCTCAGAAGACCATTCAACGTACCGCTGAAAAATAAGCCATCAAACCGATTCTGAGATCAGTCAGAAGAGCTCGAAGTCAGGACCCAACCAGCCATTCTGGATGTCTCGGCATCCATTCCAAATCTCAGCGAGTGTTCGATCCCACTATTATCGGTCCAAGATCTCTGCCCAAGCAGGGCCACTCTTCCGTCCGCAATCCCTCCCGGGAGGGAGGAAAGGAGGTCATCCTCTGGTATGGTGACTAAGTAACCGAGCTCAACATCTGTAAACCATGTTCCCTGAGATCCTTCAATCATGGAATTCAGTTCCGAGTACCTCAGGTCATCGAGGAGCCTTCCTTCCAGAAGCGACATGGTGAGAGTATCAGGAACCGATTCCCTGTCCCAAGATGCAGTTCCCGAGCTGTACTGACTATCTTCGATTAGATCACACGATTCACCTGACTGCCTCACAGTGGTCCATCCTGAGGCATCATTTTCCATAACCCAAGACATATTCCACTCTGGAGATCTGGTGGGTTGTGACCAATACGCCTGCCAGATGTAGCCAGTGGACTCCAGAGCATTTGCTACACCGCTACTGGGATGGTTCTCTAAGGTGCATTGTACAGCTTCTTCAAGATTGAAATCCCTGCTTTGAGACTCATCGGGCATTGCTGATATCCACTGTCTCTGGGATGAGCTACTAGGCTTGTCCTGACCGGGCCCAGGTCTACTCTCATATGTCGAATACCACTCAATGTCTTTGCTACCAGATGAGCTAGTCAATTCTGACATCGTCATCGTAATTTCTATCCTCCCTTCAGGTAATGACATTGCCGCTGTTCCGGCAATCAATCCGCAGTTACCCGTCTCAAGACTCTTGTCCAACCGTAGATCAACCGTCTGTTGAACCGGCCAAGGACTACCACTCTTAACTAAGAGATCGAGTCTGGCATGACCTAGGCAGTCTTGTATATCCTGATTCCACATCTCTATTTCGTAAACGTAACCAAAATCATCGGTCCTCTTTTCCGAACCGACCGTCCACCTCCACTCTGAGTTCCAATTTTCGTCATCAGTCCAGCTACTCCCCTCCGTGAGAACCATGTCTCCGAAAACCTCGTGCAGTTCTAACGGGGTAAGAGGTAGTAGGAGAGGAGATATTCCGCTAATTCCTGAGAGCTCCTCAAGATCGTAAATTATCGCATTTGCAGTTGATTTTTGCTGATTGTTATCCGTGAAGTCAACATTTAGATTTGATCTAATGACCTTTTTCGATGTAATCTCTGCCCATTTCTTTGACGTTATATCTGCAGTGTTATCGGGTAGACTTACCCTACCTCCACATTCGCCACTACTAGTTACTCTCCTGAAGGTAAGGTCCATATCTAGGTCATAATCTAATGTATGCTCCGCAGTCAAGTGATCCCTGCCATAGGCATCAGGGGATGAAACAGCTCCGACGAAGGAAAGGTCCACCGCATTTTGAATATCTGAAAGTGAACCTTTCCTCATTACTGAGGAACCAGATCCCGACACGATATCAACAGAGATCTCATCACAAATTTCATCCAAGGCACTAGGCGAGGCAGCATCCCTAACCAGAGAGATCATTTCGTCACCCTCTATGCTGATCATACCGTTATCTATTGTGAAGGTCATCTCGTCTCCATACTTGAGCTGCCTGGCTTGGAAAGAAGAATCAGCCCCAAGTATGTAGAATGCTCCTCCTCCCGCAATCATTACAGCCACAATAACAGCTGAAATCGGTTTCCAGTTCTCGAATAGAGAATCAAACGAAGGGAGTACAATGACCATTGAAGAGCTATCCTGATCGTTTTTAGTAGGAATGTCTGCCTGATCCCTCTCGGGGATTTTCCAGGTATCTTCA
>DALC01000070.1:10538-11574 GCA_002499325.1 Euryarchaeota archaeon UBA538 | reverse complement strand
TAGTAGCAATGTCTGCCTGATCCCTCTCGGGGATTTTCCAGGTATCTTCATCGTCAGACTTAGTGTTAGCAGGTTCCTCAACGATATCTGCCACCATAATTTCATCTTTTTCGACAGCGGGCTTCTCTTGGCCCCGACCATCACCTCTTTCCAACCACTCTTTACCGTAGTGAGCCCACTGTTCCAAGGTCCAGCCGTCAGGAAGCCCTTCCTTCGGGATTTTCGGAGCATCCTCTGGAAGAGCCGCACTCGGGTGAATAAGCCCCTCCACACTAACTTCAACATCTTCAGCTTCCTCAACATCCCCCTTGCCCTCAAATTTAGCGAGAAGACGATCTACAGCATCTCCCACCTCTGTTTCAGGACTATCTTTCACGATATCTCGGGATATATCAGAACCAACCACCACGGCATCCTTAGGTTCATATTGAGCTAGTATCCTATCGATGAGCTCAGCCTTCTTGCCAGATACCATAAGTCCTAGCTCACCACATATATTCCTGAGTTCGTCTACCTTCATCGCCGAGAGCTCGTTGTGAGTCGGCGCATCGCTCCCAGACATCCTTATCGTACTCCAGCTGACTGCCGGGCCTTTCAATTCCTTCGCCAATATGAACACTAATTACATCGCTATGGGTAGTTATGAGGAATACCGCAAGACAATATACTCAAGAAGTCCTCTCTGGGCGCGAGAATCATGAGGCCCCGCCTAATCATACTGTCCAGGGCACCTAGTCTGTACAGTACAAGGAGGATTTTGGAGGAAGCGGAGGCGGTCGGATGGGACGTTCAGATAATTGACCCACTGAAACTTGATGTTGAAGTGGGGGACAATGGAGTCGAGATATCTCACAAGGGCTACGCTGTAGGCTGTGAGGCTGTGATCCCTAGAATTGGCCATTCCATCACCAGGAAAGGAGTCCAGCGTGTCAGGGCATTTCAGAGGATGGGAGTAATCGTACTGAACGAGGGCGATGGGATCGAGAGTAGCAGAGACAAACTCAGGGCATCCCAGATGATGAACGAGGGAGGTATC
>DALC01000070.1:7025-10101 GCA_002499325.1 Euryarchaeota archaeon UBA538 | reverse complement strand
ACCCACGGTTCAGGGGTCTTCTTAGCACATACTGAACAACAGGCAAAGCAGTTGGTTTATCAGATGCTTGAGAGAGGACTAACGCCATTGGTTCAGGAATATATCAGGGAATCCCATGGACAGGATATTCGCGCCTTCGTTGTTGGGGGAAAGGTTGTTGCATCCATGAGGAGGAAAGCTAAGGGAAGTGAGTTCAGGTCAAATTTCCACTTGGGTGGAGAGGTCGAGCGTTTAGAAATATCAGAAAAGTATGCGGAGATAGCTTGCAGAGCTGCCGATATCATGGGTCTTGAAATAGCTGGCGTAGATATGCTAGAGTCAGATAGAGGACCACTCGTCCTTGAGATAAACTCGAGCCCCGGTCTCGAGGGGATTGAGGCCGCTTCAGGGGTCAACGTTGCCAGTAGGATAATTGCCAACGTAGTCAGACTCCACGATTCTGTGAAACAGACTCGCAACAGTCAGGAAAACCATGGCTCTGAAAAGAGCAATGAAGGAGCAAGAGGAAAGGTTTGACGGCGCGTATCAAGACGTCCTGAAATGCCATCCTCGAAGAGGAGGTTCAGAGAAGCATTCAATACCTCGGTAGCCGGCATGAGTACGTCCAAAGGGACAGGGATGCACTACCGCTTGCGGTTGGAGGCGAGAACATGGATTACCGTGAGGAGGAGAGAAAGGAGCGAAATATTCTATCGATATCTGATAGAAACTCTGGCCTACCAATAAGGCTCCAAAGACTTTCAGCACTTCCTTGGTACGACTGTTGGGTACAGCAACTGAGAATAGAGAAAAAGAGCAAGCACACCATTAGAGCATACACACTGTCCGCCAAGACGTTCAGTCAAACCAGCCTTCCCGGTGAGGATGAGAGATGTTGGGACGATCTTTCTCAGATTTCTGTGAGTGAATTCCACCAGAGGGCGAATCCAGATAGGGGCAGGATGGATGCCTGGATGAACACCTTGGGGGGCCTAAGCCCCTCGTCACTTAATGCTAGGATAGCGGCCGCCTCACATCTTCTCAGGTGGCTGGGTCATGGAGTTCCTGATTGGATTCAGAGACCTTCCAAGAGGAAGTCATTGCCTCGGACCTTGGGGAGGTCGGAGCTTTCCCGCCTCAGAGACGCATCCAACAACTCGGAAGATCCTCTGTCCTCGCCGATTGTCACCATATTACTTGATACTGGACTTAGGGTTTCCGAACTCTGCAGTCTAGACTTAGAGGACATTGATTTAGATGACTTATCTGCATTGGTTATCGGAGGGAAGGGGGAGAAAGACCGTACAGTTTTGTTCACGTCTGCTACAGTTAAGGCCGTTGAATCATGGCTACCTATCAGGAAATCGAGAGCTAGACTCACAGGTACTGGTGATGAGGAGAGGGCACTGCTACTGTCTAGTAGAGGCAGGAGGATGAACCCTCGGTCAGTTCAGAAACTAATCGATAGGTTAGCTGATGACTCTGACATTCCCCGTTCCAGATTGAGCCCACATACACTCAGGCACACATTTGCAACTGGATTACTAGAGAGAGGGGCTGACTTGGTTACCATTCAGAGATTACTAGGCCACTCTAGTATAGCTACAACTAGAGTTTATCTGGAAATCGGAGACCAAACTCTCAGAGAAATCTATCACAGAGCTCAGAGAACCCCTCCAATCGCTCCCTCTCCACTAAAGAGCGATAACCCAGACGTGGAAACTGAGAATGAATACCAAGTAACGACTCAAGTAGAGTGATATCATTTCTTGGCCGGGTTTTTTTTGTTAGTTCTTTTATCCATCGAATCTGGCCCCTTCCACTCTCTATCTGCTCCTGCCTCATTACCTTGATGTCCGGGTATGGGGCAGTACTTTCCAGACCTGCATCGGCTGCAGTTATCCCGAGGAGGGTGATCCACAACCTTCTGAAGACGACCATACTTCCTACGTGGCACAAATCTCCTGATATCAGGAGGGACTTAGCAATTACTAGGACAGCAACCTTGAACCTTAGCCTACTCGCCACAATCCGTGAGCCCCAAGCTAGTATCATTTCCAGACGCTTCTGCGTCAGTCTTGTTCGCGCAGGTCTTGGATGGCGATCCTCGAATGAAGATTGACGGTGAAGGGTATCTTAGGGCAGAATCTTGGCCTGGGGACGGAAGATCAGTATTTCTGGGGGATGTCGCCAAAGCAGTGTTAAGATTCCTAGGCCCTCATGATCCGCCACAGTTCTCGTCCGAGCCGGGATATGACGAGCAAAGGTGGGAACTAACTTCCTCATCCGGAGATGTTTCTGTAAAGATAACTAGTGACTCATATTGGGGGTTCGGAATAATCGCCAAATGCTTTTACAATAAAATTGAGATACACGGCCCCCTTTCATTGAGGGCCAGATGCATTCATGATGTCGTGGCTTCTTTAGGAAGGAATCCATGGGAGCCATTCTGGCTTAGTAGGTTCGAGAGAGTCACTGGTGTAAAATCTGAGGAACACAACAGAGATTGGGTTAGCCTGGTAAGATGGGCCTCAGATGATATGAGGTCACAGATTGGAGAGCTGGAGGAAAGAGTAGCCCAACTCTCCTCAAAGGGGGATAGAGAATCTCTGGCCCGAGCAAAAATGGCCCTCGAAGAAGCCACAGCGGCACTGGTGGATAGAAACGCACCAGCAGTAGAAAGGGCATTGGGACGAGCCAATAGCGCTCTGATTGAGGCTGACCCTAGTACAGAGGTCCTATCATCGGAGTATGCTTCAATCGAAGTAAAATTACAAAATGAAGACGACAGTATACCGTTCGTTGATCTATCCGAGGAATAGTCCTACAGTCCTATTGTTTCGCCCAGCCATGACAGGACGTTGTGGTTTGCGAGATAAATTGTAATTGAAAAGACAAAGCATGCCACGTAAATCATAGTTTTAGAAATCTGTATCGCGTCCTCGGACTCCTCATCGAAGTATCGAATCAAACCAGCAGCTTGCTGGATTCCACTGCCCTTCTTCTCCTTCGCCATTGAACCGCCGGACCTCCCTACAGTATTTCAAGGCCGCTAAGGCCCTAATCAAGGCTCCAACGTCTCGATGAGAACACATCC
>DALC01000070.1:4518-6601 GCA_002499325.1 Euryarchaeota archaeon UBA538 | reverse complement strand
CTATGACTAAGCATCTCTAGTACCTCATGATCTACGATTTGCCAAACCCAATCTTCTCCCTCAATGGTAACTAACGCTTCGACAGGGGTCAGAGGCCCCTGATCCAAGCCATTTGACTGAGCCCTCTCGACCAGCTCAACCAGCTTTCTGGTTGATTTGCTTTGATCCAAACTCATTCGTTCGCCAGCATTTCTAGAAATTCTTCTCCTTAGTGTCCTCATAGCATCCCATCTGCGACAGCGCCGCAATCCCCGAGCTCCTCATCTGATGTTTAACCGTTTACGGAATTCATGCCTCCCAACGAACGTTTCAGAAGACTAGAAGATTTGCCAATAGATACGAGCCATTGATTCGATAACGCCCTGTCGCATGTCCGTGGAGGACTCTCAGAAGACATGGTCGGAGCTTGCATCATCTAGCCTTTTACTCAAGGCTGTAGCCAGTTGGAGAGTAGATCCGCAAGAATGGCTAGAGAGCGCATTTGACAGACTTCCTGAGACAGTTAGAGTCAATCCTCTGAGGCAGGACAGTGAATGGGTCGAGCAATGGCTGAAAAGTGTAGGCGCTGATAGGATTGGATGGTTCAAAGGTCCTGGAAGTGCATGGGAGATGCCATTCGCTAGAGGTTCCGCTGAAGGAGAGGTTCGGGAGCTCCTGAAGTCTCTGCACGAGACTGGAAGAATCACACGACAGGAGGTAGTCTCGATGATTCCTGTTCTAGCAATGGACATTAGCCCAGGTGAGACAGTTCTGGACATGTGTGCATCCCCTGGTTCCAAGACAACTCAGATTGCAGAATGTCTCGGCGACAGAGGTATCGTTTTTGCCAATGAGATTTCTAATTCCAGAGCCAATACATTAGTGTCAAACGTTCAGAGACATGCGTCCAGGTCTACCATAGTGATCAATCATGATGGAAGACATATCCCTAAGGTCCCAATGGAGGGATTTGACAAGATACTAGTTGATGTCCCATGTACGGGATCCGCGACAACAAGGAAGAATCCAGAGGTTTGGGGAAAGTGGAGCCCCAAGGGAGGTAGGTCATTACATGATTTGCAGATCAACCTACTTAGGAAGGCAGTAAGCCTTGTCAGGCCAGGCGGAGTTATTGTCTACTCCACCTGTTCCCTGGATCCTATCGAGAATGAGGCAGTAGTGGCCGAGATAATCAGAACTGAGAAGAACTTAGAGCTCCTGCAGGTATCGGAAATACTACCCAATCTACCAGGAAGAGGTGGATTCTCATCATGGCCAGATATTGATGATGATGCTATGCCTTCAGATAGCTTGGATCTGAAGAAGTCAATGGCTTCACCAGTAGAGGACGAGATTTCTGAATCCTTGAAGAAATGCATGAGAATTTGGCATGACGATATAGGGGGCAGTGGATTCTTCGTATCAGTAATAAAAAATTCAGGTAATCTGCCAATCATGACTCAAAAGCCCGAGTTTTACAAATCTCCTGAGGAAGTCAAGCCCGACATCCAGAGTTCTCCCCGACCAATCAGTCGGCAAATTTTGAACAGCCTCAATGATAGATGGGGTAACATGCCCGACAACCTTTGGATGAGGGGAAAAAAGATTCTATGGGCAAACTCCCAGGCCGAGGAGATATGGTCCTCTGAAAGAAGGGTAAGAAACGGGAGGACTTCTATCCCAGGAAAGAGATGGAGGCCACTCAATGTACTCCATCTTGGCCGAGAGATAGCTAGAGTCAGAAAGGGACAGCCAGAAAGGATTTCTGGAAAAGCTACCCTTGAACTCTCGTCACTTATTAGTAAGGGAATCACAGAAGTCACCGAGGATACGATTGACTCCATACTACATTCCCAATCACTGGAATTGGAGGAAACCGGTATTTCAGAGAATATCAGAGGAGGGCATATTATCATGTCAGATACAGAGGCGGTACCTGTGTGGGTAGGCGGGAAGGTAACAATAATGCTCAATGAAAAAGAGATATTAATCAAGAAGAAACAGAGAAATCTAGAAATCCTCAGTGAAGATAAATCTTGAACATGTGACTGATATTTCTCAATTCTAAATCACATATGTTCATTAGCCTGCCGCCGTCAAAAAC
>DALC01000070.1:2684-4135 GCA_002499325.1 Euryarchaeota archaeon UBA538 | reverse complement strand
ATGGCAGAGCCTCCCTCAGGAAGATATCAGAGGAAGTCGGCGTAGCTTTGGGAACTGTAAGTAACAGGGTAAACAGAATGGAGAATACTGGGATAATTACCGGATATTCGGTTAGACTGGATCCTGAAAAGGTCGGCTGGAGCTTGAACGTAGTCATAGGTCTGAGGATAGAGAAAGGGAGGCTAATCGAGATACAAGAGAAGATTTCCAGAGACTACAGGGTATGTGGCGTGTATGATGTCACCGGAGACTATGACTCCATGGTCATTGCCAGGGCTAAGGACAGGGAGGACTTGGATGATCTCATCAAGAATGTAATGTCTGTTGATGGTATCGAGAGGTCACTGACACAGTTAGTTCTAAACACTGTCAAAGAGACAACCACCGTAGCGCCAGAGTAGCCTAAGAATCACTCATCTGAGATAATATGGATGCGATATGGGGACGTAGCGACTCAACAGTCCTGCCTTCGGGCTTCATAGTTTTCATCAATTCTATTCTGAGCTCCTCATCTATCTTGACATCCATAGACTCCATGCGTTCCCTAATTGATTTCTGAAGCCTCCCACCAGTCCTGTCCCAGTCCATAAGAAGAATTAGTGACCCTCTGCCATCCTCTTGGTTTCTGATTCCATAGGTACTATGAAGATAGGCAACTAACTTGGAGATTGGCCACCCTCTGTTCACCTTCTCGATCAATCCGATGAATCCCAGCTCTCTCAGAGTTCGTACGTCATTAATTCCTTCCACTACCACAGGGCAGTTGCTTCCACCCATTTCGATTGGAGCATTTCTCCGGATGGAAATCTGAATTACTTTCGAGGCCTTTCGGAATCTGGAAACTCTGTCATGAGGGCCCCGGTTTTTTTCATCGCCGCCAGAGCCGTTATGGTTCATCATAGCTTGATACGGGCGATTTTTCTTTGTAGTTATCCCATTCAATTGGTTCAAATATTCAGGCAGGCCATCCGTATCCCTTATGAGGGGAATTCACACCCGTAGGTACGGGTAGTGTCTTGACCATCCAGAGCACACTTTTTCAGGGCCTTTTTGACTACTACATTGTGATATCATTTTTTGTGTCTGTTTTTACATTCACTTGGCTGTATCACCACTCCTTCTGGTATCGTTCTGAAGATGCTGATGGCTATAAGAATCCAGACGAGATAGCTGTGGGTGTTTTCCCCAAACACAATGACGATATGAGGCTCGAAGTAGCATGGACTATCGCACCTTTCATCCTCATAGTGTGGTTAACGTATGTCTCATGGGTTCCTTTGGACGCGGTGTGGTCAGAGACAGGTGAGGATGGGTACCATGGTGTGGAATGTGAGGAAGGACAATCTTCCAATAACCAACTCGATGATTACGGCATAGTTACCTCTGAGTGCTACCATGTAATCGAGATCACTGCTAAGCAGTGGGTCTGGGCCTTTGACTGCCTCGACTTG
>DALC01000070.1:0-2252 GCA_002499325.1 Euryarchaeota archaeon UBA538 | reverse complement strand
GATGTCACGCACGCTCCATGGTTCCTTGGAATGGGAGTAAAGGAAGATACATTGTATGGAGCCCAAATAGGGCCATCTGAATACAACTGGCCTACAACAGTTTGGTTACCGATAAGTAGCGTTGTAGACGATCAGATAATTCTCTGCACTGAATACTGTGGGGATGCTCACTCTGTCATGGCAGGAAAACTGGTAGTCCATCAATAGTAGGTGACTTAATGAATAAGAAGTCAATGAGAACTCTACTAGTCCTGTCAGCTATCGCTATGGCGTTGATAGTCTCGCCTGCGGCAGTATCATACCCAACAGGTATTCAGGGCGTCAAGGACTCAGGGTGTAACTGTCACGGGGCGACTACTAGCTCTGAGGTTGTCCCTTCAATTACCGGACTCCCAGACCAGTACAACTACTCCGAATCATATGAAATCGTAGTATCTTTTGTCGGAGGGCCAGCTAGCCCCACTAATTCCAATCAAGGAGGATTTAACCTCTGGGTCAGCGACGGAGAGCTCTTACCCTCAGACGCTACTGTCCAATCATACAATCCAAACGAGGTTAGCCATACTGAAGCAGGTAACGATCAGACATCCTGGACTCTGACATGGACCTCGCCCTCTTCTGACAGGAATGTGGAGTTCATCCTCCATACCAACTCCGTTAATGGAAACGCAGATGGTGCCAATGGAGGGAGCTCCGGAGATATGTGGAACAAGCTTACAGCCAAGGTATCTCCACCGGTACTGGTTCTCGAAGAGGCGGATCCATTCGTTGTATTGTCAACCTTAATTCTTGTTTCTGCCATCCTCTTAGCATTCACACTGGCTTACGTTTTCTACAGGACAAATCCAGAGTCCTTCACATGGGATTACTTCGCGCCATGGATAGCAGATTGGCTCACTACAACTGATCACAAGAAAGTAGGCACTCTGTATTTTGTTGCTGGCCTTTTCTTCCTTGGAGTGGGGGGAATTATGGCTATGATGATAAGAATACAGTTAGCTGTACCAGGTAATGACTTCCTGACTCAAGACCAGTATAACCAGTTCTTCACACTTCATGGTACGACCATGATATTCTTAGCTGCGATGCCATTGATTAATGGATTTGCCAACTGGATGGTACCTCTTCAGATCGGTGCTCCCGACCTGGCTCTTCCTAGGCTGAATGCAATGTCATTCTGGCTCCAACCAGTCGGCGCACTTCTGATATTCACTGGTGTATTTTCTGGCCAAGGAGCCGATACTGGATGGACCGGATACGCGCCTTATGTAGTCAGCGAAACTGCCCACATGGGAACCACTATGTGGGTAGCCGGTCAGATTATGTTGGTAGCCTCTTCAACCTTGACAGGAATAAACTTCCTCACAACAATAGCTGTCATGAGAGCCCCAGGAATGGGATGGCTACAGATGCCATTATTCACATGGTCAATATTAGTTGCGAATTTAATGCTCTTCTTATCCATTCCAGCTTTCGGAATTGGACTAATACAAGTGTACCTGGACAGGGTCATTGGCACAGCTTTCTATGATGTCTCGGCTGGAGGAGACCCCCTTCTCTGGAGCCATCTTTTCTGGTACTTCGGACACCCAGAAGTCTACGTGGTCATAGTGCCTGCCTTTGGAGTGATTTCAGAGGTAATAGCCACTAGTGCTAGGAGATCTATTTTCGGATACCGCTCAATGGTGTATGCAATGGCAGGAATTGGGGTTGTCTCGTTCATCGTGTATGGGCATCACATGTTCACCAGCGGAATGAGCCCGACTCTAAGATTCGTCACTATGCTGACTACAATGCTTGTCGCTGTGCCCACTGGGATTAAGATATTCAACTGGCTCAAGACTATGCACGGGGGCTCGTTGGTCTACAGGACGCACACGCTCTGGACGCTTGGCTTCCTTGTAACATTCACGCTGGGGGGAATTTCAGGCATGTTCTTCCCATCCATAGCCATGGACCTCCATCTGCATGAGTCATACTTCGTGGTTGCTCACTTCCACTACGTTCTAGTCGGTGGAACAGTCTTCGGTTTCTACGCTGCTATCTACTACTGGTTCCCCAAGATGTCCGGCAGGATGCTGGATGAGAAACTTGGAGTTCTCCACTTCCTGGTTGGCTTCATCTCCTACAACGCTCTATTCTGGCCCATGCACAGACTAGGAGTATGGGGGATGGCTCGAAGGCATCATACCTATTTTGTTACAACGGAAGAGGCAATGGGGGCACTCCCCATAGAGGCAGCAGGGTGGAAC
>DALC01000001.1:12881-13210 GCA_002499325.1 Euryarchaeota archaeon UBA538 | reverse complement strand
CGAGGATTTGGTGATCTCCCCTGCTGCTGGTGTTCTGAACTATGGGCAAGGGCTCTTTGAAGGCCTCAAAGCGCAACGGGCTTCTGATGGCAGCATAGTTCTGTTCAGGCCTCAGCAGAACGCTAGGCGCGCTCAGGAAGGTGCAAGGAGGCTTGGAATGCCTCCTGTACCAGAAGAAATGTTCCTAGACGCAGTCATTAGTGCTGTCAGAGAGAACTCCAGATGGGTTCCCCCGATGGGCAAGGGGGCCTTGTACATCAGACCGCTTTTGATGGGTAGTGGCCCTATTCTGGGGGTTGCGCCTGCACCTGAGTACACCTTCCTAGTTT
>DALC01000001.1:8496-12466 GCA_002499325.1 Euryarchaeota archaeon UBA538 | reverse complement strand
GTAAAGGCGATAGGAAATTACGCTCCTGGGATGATTCCATCCAAGATGGCGAAGAAGGAGGGTTACTCTGAGATCATATATCTGGATGCAGTCAATCACAGATACATAGAGGAAGTCGGTGCTGCGAACTTTTTCTGTGTGAAGGATGGTGTGGTATCAACCCCAGAGCTTACTGGGACGATACTGCCAGGGGTAACAAGGTCCTCGATTATTGAGCTAGCTTCCTCGAGAGGTTACGAGGTGAGGGAAGAAAAAGTTGACGTTGAGTACGCAATGGAGGCGGATGAGTGCTTCTGTGTAGGTACAGCCGCGGTAGTTTCTTCGATTGGAAAGATCGAGTACGGAGACAAGGTATCAGAGTACAATGGGGGCGAGGTTGGCCCCGTGACTAGGCAGTTATACGAGGAGCTGACTGCTATCCAGCAGAGGCGCGCACCCGATGAATTCGGTTGGATTGTAGTAGTAGAGTGAGAGGTTTCCTCGGGGCAACATAATTGTGCGACCTCCCAGCCGCGTTGAACATGAAGACGGGGTCAACGCTTATCGTCGTCATGATGCTATCATTTTCAGGGCTTGGTTGTATACACACCAACAGTGACGTAGACGGGGCTGAAGAGAGCTTGAATACCGATACTGGTATCTTCGTTACTGGGCCCGACGGCGAGTCTCTGGATATTCCCCCCCTCCCGTTAGAGTTCGTTTTCAGCGATGTAGGCGAGGAGGGTGCCGAGCCGAGCATCGGGATTACATCCAGTGGTTGCATTTTCTTCATAGCATTTGAAAAAGTGATGCGATCATGCGATTTCGGACAGTCATGGGAGGAAGTGACTGGCCCGGAGTGTTCGTTCACTACAAGTGATCCATACGGTTGGGTTGATCCTGTCACTGATCGTATTTTCAATGTCCAGATGCAGGGACTCGAAACATCCTGGATATGCTGGAGTGACGACGATGGCGAAAGCTGGCTCGGTAATCCACATGATTCTGGCACTACGCCATTGAATGATCACATCAAGCTCGCGACCGGGCCTTGGACCAGTAGTGGGTACGGAATAGGGGGTTCTCTCTCCCAATCATTTTACGATCAAGCTGTCTACTATTGCTACAATAAAGGGATCGGTATTTTCTGCTTCACAAGCTTCGATGGAGGAGCAACATTCGAAGCAGGTGGACAGATTTTCGGATTGGCCACCTCTAACGGCGGACTGCATGGCGCGATAACGAGTGCGCCTGATGGGACCGTCTATGTCACCCCCAGAGTTGAAACTCCCACTGTAATAGTTTCCAAGGACAATGGCTTCAGTTGGGACGAGCACTCGATGGGAGAAGACGTAGGAACTCCATACCCAAGGAAGAACTCGGAGGTTGCCACAGATACACAATCTAACGCATACCATATCTGGACCGGTGGTGATGAGGGAGTCTACATGTCAAGGAGTATTGACTCCGGAGAGACATGGGAGCAGACCAGTATCCGGATAAGTCCAAAGGAAGTAATATCCACTACATTCCCCCAAGTAGACGCAGGAGATCCGGGTAAGATAGCCATAACCTATCTTGGAAGTGAGAACTCGAGTGAGCTCGGAAAGCCAGATATTGACGGTGAGAATTGGACTGGAAATGCCCACTACGCCACTACTAATGTTAGTTACTACCTTTACATTACATTCAGCCTAAATGCTCTAGACTCATCTCCTGTTTTCCACACAGTTAGGGTTTCTCCTGACCCAGTTCAAATTGGCAGCATCTGCCTCAACAGCGGAGATTGCCGTGACATTGGCGGTTCGAATAGAAATCTATTGGACTTCAATGACCTGCACATAGACAGGGAAGGCAGAGTCTACGTGGCATTCGCGGATGGGTGCGTAGACTCCTGTGCGTCTGATTTCAATTCAACCGCCGAGGACTCAAGAAGTAGGCTCGGGTCTGTGTACTACCTAGGGAGTGGACCCAGTCTGTATGACTCAGTGGGGATGCTGGAAATTCCTTTCTGATCATGGATGGAACAAAAAGGCTGCTCCCAAGACGAGGTAAGTGCCTAGTAGCATAGCACCCTCGATCCAGTTTGATTTGCGCCTTAGCAGGAGTGTTCATTGCTTCTCGCTATAGTCGAGGTGCATGCAAGGTGTGCGGAGACTGGCACTGACTGGAACTCCTGCAACGGGCAAGAGTAGTGTATGCGCACTCCTCGGTAGGGGTGAATTTGAGATAGTCACGGTTGAGGAGCTTGCTGTAGAACACGAATGTATTGAGGATGTTGATCTCAACGATGGGGCTCGTCCAATCGATATCAATATACTCTCAGATATACTCGAAAAGTTGTGGATTGAGCCTCCTCAAAAATTGACTTTTATTGATGGTCATCTCTCACACTTGCTACCAGTAGACGGTGTCGTAGTACTTCGTTGTAGGCCCGACATACTTCGTAGTCGCATGAATGAGCGTGGATATGATGATACTAAGTCCGATTCAAATGTGGAGTGGGAATTAATCGGGGGACCATGGAATGATTATCACTCTGCGATTCCATGGACTGAGTTTGATACCTCGAAGATCCCTGCTCGGTCAATTGTTAAACTGATTCGGGCGTGGATATCAGATGGCTTCAAGCCTAAGACCCCCAACACGGGAATAGACTGGATAGAAGAGGAGGTCGCCTAATGTTCGAAAAGATGAGGGAAAGATGGACCAAGGCGATACAGCCACTTGTCGTGAGAATGGGTAGTTTGGATCCTAGCGTGTTAACATGGACGAGTCTGGGAATAGCAATCGCATCTTTCTATCTCCTTTCGCAAGCCGGGAATGACTCGAGTGGGGCCATATGGATTATCGGAGGGGTTTTACTTATCCTAGTTGCGGGTATTCTGGACGCTCTGGATGGGGCCTTGGCGAGACATCAAGGAACAGACGGCGCATATGGTGACTTCCTAGACCATACCATAGACAGAGTGGTGGATGTGGGATTACTCGTGGCCATAGGGATGAATTCAAATTTTGTTGATGATTATAGCAGTGGTCTAATAGCGGGGTTGCTGACACTATTTGGGTCTTACATGGGCACACAGGCACAGTCAGTAGGACTCGGCAGGATCTATGGAGGATTTTCTCGGGCCGATAGGATGGTTCTAACAATTCTGGCCCTACTTATGGCCTCTTGGCAGGCCTATACAGGAACGGCTGGAATATCTCTAGATTCATTGCACTGGGTAATGGAAGTGTTCAATCTAGGAAATAACGAGCTTAACGGTATGACATTCGCTCTTGCCATATCTGCATGGGGCGGAGTTTACACTTTCTTGATTAGGTTCATCAAGACACGTAGTCAGTTGCTCTGACGGCAAATGTTTACGCCTGAGTAAATAGCGACATACCGTGTATCATTTGGGGTAATGGTTATCCTCTGTAATACTCGCCTCGGCTCCGTGAAGCATCTCATCAACAGAGTTCTGGAGCTTGATGAAGAGTCCGAATTGCCCACTGGACGAATAGACACAGAGAGCGATCCGGAGCTACAGAGCCTTTTGATGTCTTTACAACCAAAGATCAGAGTGTTCGGTTGTGGAGGGTGTGGTTCCAACACTGTAGCAAGACTAGAGCATGAGGATTTGTTCGACGACGACTACGTCAGAGGCATAGCAGTTAACACTGATGCGCAGCACTTGTTGCGAGTAGCCGTTCAAAACAAGATACTGATTGGGAGATCAGCGCGAGGCAGGGGCGCTGGAGGAGATCCCGAAAAAGGAGAGCAGGCCGCCTACGAGTCCGAGAGATCGTTGAAAGCAGAGATTGAAGCATGTGATCTGGCTTTCATCACAGCCGGACTCGGAGGTGGCACTGGGACTGGCAGTGCTCACGTAGTAGCCAGACTGGCCCGGGCCGCTGGGGCCTTGACGATTGCAGTGGTTAGCTATCCGTTCCTTTCCGAAGGGGCACTGAGGAGGCAGAATGCCGAGTGGGGACTTGAGAGGCT
>DALC01000001.1:0-8099 GCA_002499325.1 Euryarchaeota archaeon UBA538 | reverse complement strand
CTCGATGCAGCATTCAGAGTAGCGGATGAGCTACTCATGCGTAGTATCAAGGGAGTTTCTGAGATGATTGCGAAGGAAGGGGTTGTCAATCTTGACTTTCAGGACCTCCGATCTGTTATGGAGAACGGCGGGGGAGTTGCAATGATTGGTCTTGGAGAGGCCCGAGGAGAGGGAATGGCAGCGGCAGCTACTGAGGAGGCTTTGCAATCTCCGCTGCTGGATATTGATGTTTCAGATGCAAGAGGTGCTTTGGTAAACGTCGTGGGAGGACCAAGTCTCTCACTAGGGGATGCCGAGTCCTGTGCGAAAATAATTAGAGATAAAATCAATCCATATGCGAGGATAATTTGGGGAGCTACAACGGACCCGAATATGGGAGATGGAATTAGAGTACTGTTAGTTCTCACAGGAGTCAAGAGCGAGCAGATTCATGGTGCGGCATTGCACACTCAAATGAGGAATCTGAGGAGCAGGACCGTAGAGTTCATTGGATAGTCCCTCCGAGTACTCGGACAAGCTCATCCGCTGTGCTTAAATGAGGCTCGTCGGTCGGCAGACCGCTTTGAGGTTGAACTATGGGTGTTGAAAGTTCCAATGTTGGTGTGGTAGAAGACACTGTGCAGGGATGGCAGGATGGCATAGAAGGCAGAATCAAGGGCCTTCAAACTGGATCATATGCCAGAATCTTGAAGATGGCCAGAAAGCCTTCGAAGCAAGAGTTCAGGCAGACAGTGATAGTTTGTGGAATTGGAATGCTTGTACTCGGACTAATAGGATTCGTGATGCTTTGGGGTATGGACACTTTGTTGCCCGACTTCTTCAGCTGGTTAACTAACTAAGGAGGGATGAGATTTGTCAGATGCTTTTGTTGCCTATATCCGCCACGCAGAGAAAGTTCTACTGATGCAACGTGCCGACGAAGTCTCAGACTTCGCTGGAGCATGGGATGGTGTCTACGGCGTTGGGGACTCCAACGACCTTGACGTTGTTGCCGCCAGAATCGAGGAAACCACTGGAATTGCCCCGGAGAGTCTGACGTTCATTAGAGCCGGGGACGCCAGGGGACTAGAATTCGGAAACCGTCTGAACGATGTCACCCCTCTTCTATTCCTCAGCGACACGGAAGAGGTTAATTCCAGAGGACTATACAAGAATCACAGCTGGGTCGATCCAGGTTACATCAACTGGGTAGAGCCCGATGACTCATCCGAAAGCAGATCATCGAGGTACATGGTACCCCAACTGGGGAACATGTACGGTGACGTCGCATCTTTCCTCTACATCCTCAAAACTAGTATGGGACAAGAACAGAATGTCGCGAGAGAGATCAGAGCTAGACTTTCTGGAACCGGCTCCCTTCAAGACATACAAGACAAGATCTTCGGAGTGCTGAGCCCTAGCTACCTGAAGGGGTTCATTTTTGTTGAGGCTACAGCAATCCATCATGTTGAGAAGCTAATAGGAAGGGTTGGAGTATCGGCTACCCCAATGAAGAATTGTCGAAAGGTTCTGGATGGAGAGTCCCCTCTGATGGACATACTACCATATCTAGAGCCAAAGGCGGCAACATCGGGAATAGAGGAAGGAAACATAGTTGAAATCCGTGGAGGCGCGTTCAAGGGCGCCGCAGCTCGTGTGATTGGAGTAAGTGAGTCAAAGGAAGAGGTCACCGTAGAATTATTCGAAGCAGCTGTACCTGTGGCACTCAACATCAGGGCCGATCAAGTAAGAGTAACACAGAGAATGGAGTGAGGTTTGGAGGAATCATCGGTTTGCATCACTCTCAAATAGGGAAAGCAGGTCGGCGGGGCACTCAATAGGGGGATTTAGTATGTCAGCACGTAATGAGACTCCTCACATGATCATCCAATCACTTGGTAAGAAAAAGTGCAATGGATCGTGGGAAGAGGCCACTGAGAACCTCACCATGGAACAGGTGAAGAAGCTGGCTGAAGACCAGAAGGACAGGTTGACCGGTGCAACGCTTTACGCAAGATGCAGAGAGGTTATGGGAACCTGTGTTTCAATGCGGGTAAATATTGAAGGGATGTCTCCTAAGGACGCCCTTAGTGCTATGAGCAAGGGGGATTTTGCCGAGCATTTCGCTTGACAATCACGAGTTGCGGGAGAGGTTTTTCCTCGTTGACCGCGGAGGTGGCTTAGAATGAAGGAAAATATACAGACCGCTATTCAACAAGCCTTAGAGGAATCTCCCGAGCGAAAGTTCGTAGAGTCAGTAGAAATCTCATTCACACTCAAGGATGTTGATTTGAAGAATCCAGCAAACAGAATTCAAGAGGAGGTAAGACTCCCATCCGGCAGAGGTAAACCTGTCAGGATTGCAATGTTCGCTGGTGGAGAGATGTCTGCAAAGGCGAGGGCCGCGGGGTTGGATGTCATAGATCCTATGACTATCGAGGACATAGGGGGAAACCGTCAGCAGGCTAGGAAAATGGCAAATAAGTACGACTTTTTCTTGTCAGAGATACCTCACATGGGTACAGTAGGTAGGTTCCTTGGGGTTGTTCTAGGACCGAGAGGGAAGATGCCGAGGCCTGTACCACCAAATGTCGATCCCGCTATGATTGCTAATGGACTGAAGGATACTGCAGTTGTTAGATCTAGAGATAAAATCACATTCCATGCAGCACTCGGTTCCAGAGAGCAGGGCCTTAATGACTTGACTCTTAACGCAATGGCGATTTGGAATAGGGTCATGAGCAGGCTTGAGAGGGGCACAGGAAACATCAGATCTTGCTACGTCAAGACATCCATGGGCCCATCATGCAAGGTCGAGGTGATTGGTTGATTCCCAAAGTAGCTGGTTGGAAGCCCGACCGTGTTGATGAGCTGAAAGACATAGTTGGGAGAGAAGGGATCGTCGGTGTGGTAGATATCTCAGGAGTACCCGCGAAGAATATGCTAGATATGAGAAGCTCTCTACGAGGTATGCTGACGATGACCATGGCCAAGAAGAGCCTGATTAGGTTGGCTTGGAAAGAGGCCGGACTATCTGAGGAGAATCTTGAGACGTTGCTCGAAGGAGCGATACAGCCATGTGTTGTACATACTGACTCGCTCAACTGCTACGAATTATTCGATGAGCTCGAAAAGACAAGGCAGGGTAGAGCAGCCAAGGAAGGAGAGATTGCTCCAGAGGATATAATCGTCGAAGCGGGGCCAACTGAGTTTGGTCCTGGCCCTATAGTCGGTGAGTTCAATGCCGTTGGAATCCCAGCAAAGATAGACAAGGGGGCTGTTGCCATTCAGAAAACTGTCACTGTTGTGAACAAGGGAGATCCAATAGAGGGGGAGCTCGGTTTGATGCTTTCCAAACTAGGAATCAACCCGATAGAAATTGGCCTCATACTGATGGGAGTTATAGACGACGGTCAGGTTCTTTCCTCATCCGAGCTAGATCTTGATACTGATGGGCTCAGAAATGACATAATCCAGGCCACCTCAGGTGCATTCAACCTGGCATTCAATGTTCAGTGGTTCTCCATTGCTACAATGCCTGCACTATTATCCAAGGCGAGTAGCGAGGCTCTTTCCGTTGCCTTGGAGGCTGGAGTCGTCAATGATGAGACGGCTTCCGTCATAATTTCCCGCGCCAACGCGCACGCTATGGCTTTAGCTAGCCGATTAGATTCCTCAGCTCTTGACGAAGAGCTTGTCGCAGCACTCGGTGCGGCGACGGTCTCGTCGAGTGTTGGTGCCGCGGCCTCAGAAGCGGCAGAGGATACAGCAAGTGAAGCTGTTTCCGAGGAAGAGGAGGAAGAGGAGGAAGCTGGGTTCGGTGGACTTGGCGACCTCTTCGGATGAAAAAGAAGGTGAAAAAATGGAATATGTATACGCTGCAATGCTACTGCACTCGGCCGAGAAAGAGATTGACGAGAATGGCGTTAGCGCTGTGCTAACCGCCGCCGGAGTGGATGCTGACAGCGCCCGTGTTAAGGCACTGGTCGCTTCGTTGGGATCCGTGGATATCGGAGAAGCCATGGCTACTGCCATAGCCGCACCCGTTGCTTCGGGCGCCGCACCTGCTGCCGCTGGAGGAGCTACTGAAGCTCCTGCTGAGGCCGCAGTTGAAGAGGAGCCTGAGGAAGAGGATGGTGGCTTCGAAGGTCTCGGCTCGTTGTTCGGATAAGCAGTATTGAATTGAACTAAATCGCGAAGGCGCTATGGGCGATAGCCTGTCAGCGACTACATATGCATTCTACCCGAGTACTGGAGATTCCAGTTTCCATCACCGCTACTGATGCAGTTAGGTACTTCAGAATCACATGTGACAATCGGGGATGGCCTGGTTCGAGACTCGAAGAGTCGAAAGTGGTTCACCGATGGGCCATAATAATGCCAATAACCAATTCCGCAAGAGTTCTAGGAATGGAAGTTGGTGAAGGAATTGCGGAAGGCCTCTCTCTGAGAGCATGGAGCTACACTCCCGGCTCAGCCGGAATAGTCACAATTGTTTCTTTTGAGATTCCTGAATCAATAGACGGAGAGGAGTGGCTTTCCTTCCTTCGTGACTGGACTGATTCATTACCGAGATGTCCGTGGAAATGGAGTTTCTGGGAGAGATCTATGATTGGATACTTCATACCCGAATTCAGGAAATCGAGGAGGGTTTTCTCCTCTGAAGGATTACTCTAAACCGAATATACGATTGAAAGTGAAAATGGCTGTTTGTAAAGGAGACTAGAGAGAGGATTTGAAAGAGATGCCAATTTTCCGGTGTTGAGTCAGATGGTATTTGACATGCTCGACAGCCCGAGAAGAATTGGGATGGCGACTGGTACAGTCGCATTCATGTTTCTATTTCCAATGTACTTCGCGTGGATGCCCCTGGCGGATGAGAATTTAGTAACTGGTGGGAGCTCTGGACAGGGCGAATGGTTGGTTAGCTTCAGTGAGAGTGAGTCTATTTTCGAAGAATCTACAGTTTTGGAAGATGGGGACACTCATATGACCGAGTTCATAGTTGGAATGGGGGATTTAGGCGATATGGAAATAGGTTTCATCGAGTTGGTTATCCAGTGTAACGACAATGATGACCCGGGTCCTGGATTTTCGGATAGTGTGGAGGGAGTTAGCGACCTCATCGATGTCGAGGGTTACTCCTCAGGACATATTCAAGATCAGGATGCGGAAGGAACCTGTATGGGGGGAAATGGTGGCTTCACATTGAGATGGGATGTGACGACCAACTACACTGGGGAGAGTTTCAGTATTGAATCATCCCAGAAAACGATATATGAGACTTGGAATGATAATGGATTAGGAATTGGTGTCTGGTCGGCTACTATATCAGCTGAGATTAACTCCGCCCCGGTGGTCGGAGGTTTTGTGGATTCTGATGAGGATTTTGATATTATTTGGAGAATGGTTACCTATGAATTGGTGATTGAAGAGTCGGTGGTTGAGCCGACTGAGTAGTCTACGATTTGGAATGTATCCTAATCACATCATTATCCATCACTTCATACTCAGCACCGATTACTCTCCCCGAGCGAGCATCAACTGCCTTGATGAATCCCTGTCCCAAATCAGTATGGACTAGGAATGCCAATTCCCTAGCAGTAGTTCCTGAAGGGACTAGAAGAGCGTCTGGAAGAATTTTTCCGTCTCCATCAGTCCAATGTGTTTCATCCTGAACTGGATATGCAACTCTTCTTCCAAGATTACCAAAAATAACCTCTCCTAGTAATCCTAGGAGGCCCCCTCCTTCCCAATCCCTAAGAGATGACGAAATCGACTCGAGTGCGCTCCTCTGCTTTTCTGAGAGGTTTTTTTCTCCTGAATCAGTGATTTGAAATTCGAACTCGCCTGGTATGTTTTCAATTAGACCTGCACTGGAAGCCCTTCTCAGTGCTAGTTCGGCCTCCGCGCTTGTGGGAACTACAATTCCACCGGACTCCGAGACAATTTTCTTTAATTCAGTCCAAGATTCTGTTGATGCCTTGTCAGCCTTGTTTGCGGCGACGAATATAGGAAATAGTTGAGTCCTGATGGCTGAAGCCAGGATTGTAATTTCGTTTTCTGTCCATGTCCAGGGCATTCCGGCGTCTGGATTCGCTTCATTTACAGATGAGATCCCCACACTGACATGCCTCTCATTGGCACCGATTCCAGTGAGCCTGTCTAGAATGAAGTCATTCAGCGCTCTTTCTCCCTCTGCTTGAACTCTCCTAGCCCCCCTTTCCCATCCATTACTCAGTATTCCACTGATCCATGCGTCTAGCTCTGCGGTTAGGAATTCATATTCCTGAATAGGGTTTGATCCTCCTGAGCCAACGGGGTTTCCTTCGATATCGGTCGAACCAGAGGCATCTACGACTTGGATTAGCGCGTCGCATCTTGCTAAGTCTGAGAGAAACTGATTCCCTCTTCCTCTCCCCTTATGTGCACCAGGGACTAACCCCGCGACATCAATCATCGTAACTGGGACCAGCCTAGTATATCCTGTACATCCACCGGAGTTGGGAGTACATATGCTTCCTTTGCGTGGATCTTGATCGGCCACACTCTCCAGCCTTCCTTCTCGTTCTCTCTTTTGCCTGAGCTCGAGGCAGGCACATGGGTCCCTTAGTGGAATCCATGCGACACCGACGTTAGGATCTATAGTGGTAAAGGGGTAGTTTGCGATCTCTACAGGGGTCTCTGTAAGTGCTGAGAATGAAGTAGATTTGCCCACATTGGGCTTCCCCACTAGTCCTATTCGCATGGATATCATTCTACGGAAGGGGCCTTACGTCCTCAAAGTTCGGTTGCAGAGCCCTTCTCTTCGCTCTGCTCTGAGGGCGAGACTTCTGTATCAAGAGTAGCGCCACTAGCAAGTATCTTCCTGATAGTGGTAGGCCCCGTTAGGCTGTACGACTCGATTGCTATAGATGATAATGATGCTTTGGAAATATCCCCCATAATTCGTCCCCTGTACTGGCCACTTATTGTGTTAGTACAGTGGAATATTGCACCGATAACCGTACCATAGAACATCACTGATCCGACCTTTCTAAGTTCTTGATTAATCGAGGAGCCTTGCTCGGCCATCGACTCGGTGAGTGCCATGTCTGTGAAGTCGGACATCAGTGTAATGAGTAGTCCCAGGAAAGCACCTCCTGACATCATCCAGAAGGCCCATCGAGAGCGGTTGGCCGAAAGTTGGTGCCTTCCACTAGCTCTTGGTAAAACGTTCAGAGCGGCTCCTAGTGACAAAGGCATCATCACCAGCCATATTGCCATCAAATCAAGAGACTGTGATATTCCGCTCAGCTCGTTGACACCCCCTAGAGCGTCAGTTTGGACAAACAGTGACCCTATAGCAATAGGAATTAGCATCCAAGCTCCTAGGTTTAGCTCGGCAATTCCTGGAGAGTCTGGGTTCTCAACGAAGGCGTCTGAGCCCCTCATTGTCACCAGCATGTTAGCACTGAATGCAATAATTGGAATTGCGGAGAGAGCCATCAGGAACGAGCCTGAAATGACGTCTCTGGATGATGCTTCGAGTTCGTTGCTTGTGAGGGAGAATAAATCGACAACCATCGAGGGATCGGTTGATCCCATTGGATTGATTGTTATGACAGCCCCAAAGAGAGTGAATGCCACCAGCGACTTTGACCATAGTGGATTTCCGGAGCCGACAGAAACAGAGTAGAGGGATACTCCAGCTACCCCACAGAAGAAGAATGTCCCACCGGCGAGATGGAAGAGTAACCATTGGCCAACTCCTTCATTGAATGCACCGCTTATGAAGATAGCTAGGATGGCTGCTATATTTCCTATGAATGCGTATACGATGAGCCAGCCCGGGAATGGAATCTCCTGGGTAGCCTCGGAAACTGTGAGTATCATATTGATGACCAAGGCAGTCGAAGCTAGAGTCAAGAGTAGGTTTGCAATTGGAAGTATGGTGATGCCAGCAATTACTGCGTTCTGCGATCCCAGGAACATTAGCAATACAGATAGCGTCCAGAGCAGAGAAACCAAGGTAGCGTTTGACTCACTGGCAAGATGGGTTCCGCATAGTCTAGGAAGTGAGTAGAGGGAGGCCCCAACTACCAACATCCCGATAGCACCGAAAAGAGCAGTTAGCCTTC
>DALC01000044.1:4240-5288 GCA_002499325.1 Euryarchaeota archaeon UBA538 | reverse complement strand
ACGTCTTGTCCACCTCCCAACACGGACAGATTGTTAATCACTGGTGAGGCCCCTCCATAGAGATCCACGGCTACGTTATCGGCATTGAGAACTGTGAGGTTTGAGATTATTGGATCGCTTCCATAGATCGTCACTCCAAATTTTGAGTTTGAGATAGAAAGATTATCTATTCTGGATCCCAAGCCATCACTTGAGTAATTGAAGATCAATCCCTCATGATTTCCGGAAATCGAGTCAAATATGACTGGGGAAGAGTTCGTCCCTGAAACTATTATTCTCCCATTGACCTCTATTGAGTATCCAGCCCCAATACTAACTGAAGTTCCCGAGGCTATTGAGAGAACCTCGCCAGAGTCGACTGAATATCCCTCGGGAAGGACCACTGTTCCAGACCATACAGTTGTCGATCGAGAATCTGCTGAGGAGACATGGTTGGAGAATGGGACGATTATGAGAATTAGCACCAACGCATAAGCAATCCTATGCCTACTCTGATAGAGTGTCACGAAGCGGGGGTTGACTCATTCCATGTTATCCCTTCGTACCATTGCGTACAGAGTTTTTATCATCGGAGAGGTCATAAATAGGGAGTATTGGGGTTACTTTGGGATAGTGATGAGTACTGCATTTGTCCTGATCAAAACTTCTCCTCAAAGAGAGCTAGATGTCTATCTAACCCTTCTAAATCTCGATGCTGTCACTGAGACCCATGTTTCCTACGGGGAGTACGATTTAGTCGCACGAATTGACTTCGAAGATGAAAAAGAAATGGCCAAGACATTGATAGGTCAAATGAGATCTATCGCGGGAGTAATTAGGACTGAGACTCTCATCGCTGTGGAGGTATAATTTTGGCTGTAGGTTTTGTTCTTATCACCACACATCCCGGTGCTGAGTTATCTGTTAGAGAGGCTGTCTCCAGAATTGAATATGTCTCAGGACAGTGGATAGTGTTTGGATTGCATGATCTCTTCGTCAAGGTAGAAGCAGAGGATGAGGTGGAGCTGACGAGGTGTGTTGTTCAGGAGATTAGATCCATTGAGGGAAT
>DALC01000044.1:1532-3856 GCA_002499325.1 Euryarchaeota archaeon UBA538 | reverse complement strand
AGAGGCAAGACAGTCTCATTGACCTTCTTCTTGATGTTACTGTTGCCAACCATAGCAACAGGCGTTCCAGCTAGTGAGCTGGGGAGAGAAAACGAAAGACACTGGTGGCTGGATACAAGCATGGATTCTGATGGCGATTTCATTCATGATGCTATCTGGATTGCTGCTAAAAACAACCATCATGAGTATCTTGATGAGGATGGTCTAATTTCGGTGATTGTCGACTTTGACCACACCCCCACGGAAGAGGATCAAGCGATGCTAGAGAGGGAAGTTGAGTTTCAGACTCAATTCAGATATTGGCTAATTGACTCCATTGCAGGTACTGTGGAGTTGAGTAGAATACACGAAATTATTGACCTCCCAGGAGTAGTTTTTGTGGAGCTGGACGGGGTCCTTGGGATACAGATGGAAGAGGTGGTCCCAGTTCATGGAGTGGATTTGGTTTGGCAGGATACGGGCTACACGGGAGAGGGGGTAACCATGGCAATCATCGACACCGGAATCGACGGCAACCATACGGCTCTGGACGATTTGGACGATGATAACATGACAGACGATCCTAAAATAGTCGCATTCTATGATGCGATTAACAATCCGGGGGAAACAAATGGAACAGAGATATTTCCCTATGATGACAATGGCCATGGCACTCACTGTGCGGGCATCACAGCGGGAACTGGCGCTCCCAATTACCAGCACATTGGTGTGGCGCCACGTGCAAATCTGGTGGGAGTCAAGGTACTGGACGGAGGTGGTAGCGGATCTTTCGCGGCAGTCATGGCTGGAATGCAATGGACAGTCGATAAGAGACACGAATTCAACATCAGAGCGGCCAGCATGAGTCTAGGTGCCCTAACTGGAGCAATCGAGTGGACCTCATCGGAGGAGGAATCTGTCAACAGAATGGCTAATGAGATGATGAGGGCTGGGGTGACTCTGTTCATCGCAGCAGGAAATAGTGGGGGTACTGCAACAATAGGAACCCCCGGGAGTGCGGAGGACGTCATCACCGTAGGATCTCTGGACAAGGATACCTCGATTGCAATTTACTCGAGTCAGGGACCAACAGAGGAGGGCAGAGTAAAACCAAACATAGCATTCGTTGGAAGCAGTGTTAATGCCCCCGATGCAAACACCGGAGATGGATATGTAGCACTATCAGGAACAAGTATGGCAACTCCAGGAGCTGCGGGAGTGGCTGTTCTGATGTATCAGGCTAATCCCGATCTAAGTCCGTTTGATATTCGAAATATTATGCAGGAGACTTCCACCTATCGGGAGTGCCATTACATGTTGGCAAATGAGCCCTGTGCCGAAGACGCGATTCCTAAAAATCGACAGAACAATGTTTACGGGCATGGGCACGTCAATGCTCAACCTGCAGTTGATGAAGCAGCTAATTATGACTATGATCTCAGTCTCACTTTGAATGTTACATTGGCCAGTGATTACGGCCTCGATAATAGAGTTTGGATTGGTCCTGGAGAGTCTATCTATTACAATCTAGAAGGTGGCATCCAGAGGGTTCAATGGAGGACCTGGGACATGAGGGACAATTGGATGGATTTACCAGAATTTAATTCCGGGGACAGTGATTTTGAGGTCTCACACAGTCTTCTTGTCGATAGGCTTCAGTACCTCCCAAACAATACTATCGAAGGGACTCAGGTTATTCTGGTGAGAGCGATATCTGGGGCCTCTTCATCTACAAACCTGGCTACTGCAATCCATATTTCTGGTGAGGAGAAGGTTGAGAAATCCAACGAGGTGGGGTCTATGAGTGGCATCCTAATCGGAGGGCTATCCCTGATCGTCATAATTCTCCTGATCACACTAATATTTGCAGGGATACAGCTGCGTGAGATGGGTTTCCTTGAAAGTGAAGAGTACTATGATGATGAAATCGAGGAAGTTGTTGGAACAATCGTTACTGAGGATGGCCTAATTGGAGATGACTAGGCCCATCCAGCCAATTTAGTGACTAATTGGTTGGCGGCTTTAGTGCACTCGGCGGCTCTGAATCTACTTATTGCCTCATTCCAGTGCGACATTCGATTTGGTGAATCTAGTACTCCCCTCCAATACCATCTTTGTGCGGACATTCTCCTAAGGGAGGGGATATCCTCCCTGAGCCGGTACCCGCAACATTCTCTATGGGCCTCAATGAGCCAGTCTGGAAATTCTCCTCCTACAGCCTCGAGAGTGGAATGGATTGCCATAATCCTAGTAATTGGATCCTCTAGATTAGATATCAAATCTTTCGACCAAGAGATTGAGCTGTCGGAAATGGAGCCATTCACTCTGGCGGATAGCCTTGCCCT
>DALC01000044.1:0-1334 GCA_002499325.1 Euryarchaeota archaeon UBA538 | reverse complement strand
AGATAGTCTGTAGAATTTTATCGGATTCAGATTTATCCAGCCCTCCTGGAAGTCTATCATCAAATCTCCTAATTATAGAGGATATCTCCATTTTAGCGCGTTGACTTGGTTCCGATATTCTTATTGCTTCTTTTTCCAATCTATTTGACAGGGATTGATTGCCGTTTAGCCTTGCTAATCGGGCCTGTAACATTTTCCTTGGTAGAGTTTCTTCAATTTTATCGATGTGGACGTTTGCTTCATTCCTCTCTCCCCTGTCAAGTGCGATAGACGCGGCCTCCTTTCTCAGTATCTGGCTTTCTTCTAATTCCAGTACATTCTCTAATACTACAGCTGCTACGGCACTATCGGATAGTGAGATTTGGTTAATGTTGGATTCGATCCAGCGTATATCCTCCTCATCTCCGGACATGGATCTATGATGAGCTTCGATCTTCCTAGCTCTATCCCCCTCCAATGACGCCCATTTCTTGGCGGCCTTCTTATGCATTCCCGAGGTTTTCTGCACGTCCCAAGAAGCCCGTCTAACATTCCTGACCAGATGATGAAGCTCCGTGAGTCCACCAAACCATTTCAGCATCGCTGAGTCATCTAATTCAGGGATTCCAACGTCAGAAGCCATCTCTTCAACACTCATCGGCTGTGGAGCCAGGGATAGTTCATCAAGAGTTTTTTTTCCTTCATCGGTTAGTCTTTTTATTACAGTTTTCTCAACATACTTGAGAACCGCTTCGGACTTCTCAGGAACTCCTTCATCCGGAGACCAGAGTCTAATTGCTAAAGGATGCCCTCCGAGAGAATTTGATACTCCGGCCGCTGTTTCATCATCGATATCCTCAGGTAGGAGACGCCTAGCGGATTCTACATCAAGGCCCTGAAGTCGATGCTCCACAAAGTCTCCATCTAGATCTAATGGATTTGGCGCCCTTACCACTAGCAATACCGAACACATTGACGAGGAGGCCTGAGAAATAAGATTGCTAATCGAGCCGGTATGCCTGGGATGTAATTCTTGGACCTCGTCAAGCACGAGAAGAGTCTTCTTAGACAGAGAAGACTCAACGATGGCCTCTGGAGATACCAGAGAGATTCCCGAAAGCCACATGTTTCCTATGGCCTTGATATCAGTATTTACAGAGCAATTAGCCCATCTTATTTTCCATCTAAGGCTCTCTAGGTGGGAGGCTAAGGCCCTAGCCAGTGTTGATTTCCCTATTCCTGGCAATCCACTCAATATTACCGAGTCTCCATTTGATATTAGCTCAGACAATTGTTCAATCTCCGACGATCGTCCATGCACTTCTGAAGGAACTGGAGCTGGGCCTATTATCCCA
>DALC01000009.1 GCA_002499325.1 Euryarchaeota archaeon UBA538 | reverse complement strand
CTCAAACGTTTCTGTATTTCGAAATGAAATACTGGAAGTTCCATTTGACATGACGAAATAATTCCCATCGAAGCAAATCCCCCAACCTTCTCCCTCATACACATATGAGGATACTTCGGATAGATTTTCCATCTCGAAGACATATGCAACTTGACTCTTCCATGTGAGCATTACAATGGTACCATTGTAGATTGTAATTCCTTCTGCAAATATCGTGTCATTAAATAATTTCGACCTGATAACACCGCCAGTTATTGGATCGACTTCCCTTAATGAGGAGAAACCGTACAACCCTGTACTCTCATATAATGTTCCGTTGTACATTTCTAGTCCCTGTGTGAATGCATCATTTTGATGGTGGTGTTCGCTTAGTATGATGATTTCATGCTCAATATTTTCGCCGTATTCGTCGACATTTTCAGCTTGTATAAGTGGTGAAAATACAAACGCTGATACTAGGAGGGAGAGTAGTAAACTACTCCGCCCTGTACGACTCATGTATGAACGATGCTCCATCGGTGTTAAAATACGTCTTAGAACCGATTCGTTCTAGTTACAACACGGAGTGTTGAGTATGTCGGGCCAAGTACGTCGTGATTCTTCCTTTACTGCCACAATCCTGGCACTATTGATGGTGGTGACTAGTTTGTCCCCCCTGGCGATGGCCGAAGATATTGCTGACGATGATTTAGAGGGCTTTGTCGGGGATCTTAGTGAGTTCGATCCTATTACCGAAGGGAAAGAATATTTATTCTCAGAATCCCCTGTTCCGATATACTCTGCAACGGGATTCCTGAAGTCACAGTGGAGGTCTGATGGCTATCCTAATCTGACTCTCCCTTTCTCTGATTCTTACATTAATTCCAGATCGAGCACTAGGAGCTGTGAAAATGCCTGGAGCGTTGGAGATACTGATGATGTAACTACTGCTGGAGGGTCAATAGCGGCTACTGTGCAGAAAGTCTCCAGTAATTCTGCAATCTTTGTGGAGGATGGCCAAGTAATACCTTCAACCACGCTGAACGATATTGCTTCAACTTGGGAATCTACAATATTTCCTACAGTGACTAGCTACTTCGGTTCAGCCCCTGATGTGGATAATACTTGCCAGATAGAGATCGTCATCTTCTCGATAGATGGAGGAGGGGGAATCGGGGGTTATTTCGTTCCTGGCCTATCATCATCTAAGGAGTCAGTATTCATGGATATTGATGATTTGAGCTGGAGGAATACCATACTGGCTCACGAGTTCCAGCACCTGCTACACAATGCCAGAGATCCCTTCGAGTATATTTGGATTGATGAGGGGGCGGCCGATATGGCCGCCTACCTGTGTTTTGGAGTCACTAGTTCCTTGACTGGGCATGCTAATGCATGGTCGCAGAATTCCAATATGAGCGTTAGGTGGTGGAATCAGAGGATTGCAGATTATGGTGCTGGATTCTTATTTTTGATGTATCTATCAGACAAATTGGGCGGGGCGTCCGCAATTTCAACTTTGGTTGCCGATACGGATACTGGAGGGAAAGGGATAGAGGATCTGGCCTCCAATCCCCTTCCTGGATCCACTCCAATTGGAACTACCATGAGTGATATATTTGCTAATTTCACATTGGCTGTTTCTATCGACAGTGGCCAAGGAGCCTTCGGGTTCTCCAATCTAGATTTGAGTACTGGTTGTATTGCGGCTTATGTATGTAAAGCTCAGATGAGCGGGTTCAATGATCAATGGGTTAATCCATGGACAAGCCCCCTACAAGAGTTGGAAGGGTGGGGAATGAGGGCTTACAAGTTCAATCAAGGATCCGGTGCTCCCTTGAATATCATGGTTCAACCTTCCGAATTTGGATTCGAGGGAGCATTACTGGCTAAAGATAGCAGTACTGGAAGTTGGTCTATGAGCAGGATGAGGGTTGATCCCGTAACTGGTTCTGTGACTGGCCTAATACATGATTTTGGAACGGATGTAGATGAAGTCTGGATGACAACTTGGTACGAGTCAGCGGTTGATGATTGCGACTATAACTACGCCACTTGTGGAATAACTAGTGGAAGTTACCCTACTGCGACTGCAACGGTTCAGGCGATGCTTGTCACCGATCCTGCAGAAGTATCAATTGAATCAATTGAAGATTTTGATAGGGACTCAGATGGACTATCTGACAGTGTACAGATTGATTTAGGAGTTATATCTAATTCATTTTTTGAGATTCTTGAGGTTACAGTGGACGCGTTCTCAAACAATTCTTTAGTAGATACGAAAGTATTTTCTCTGACTGCAGGAAATAGTGTTTCTACTGAGAAGAGCGTTTGGTTTACCCCTCCTTATTCCGGGCAGTGGACTTTCGGAGTGAGCATAAATGATGTCACGTCTGAATTAGTTGACCAGGCTTTCTCTTTGCCGACTGACCTAACTAACCTGAAGCCTGTTGCATCTATTTCAGTTTCTACAAACTCAACTCAGACTTGGTTACCTGTAAACATGTTCGGCTCGGGATATGATGAGTGGGGATTCGGCATGGAGAATGGATCATTCTCGAAGAATGAGACGCCCATTGCATACTACTGGGATTTGGGAGATAATGTCTCCTCTACTCTGAAAAATCCTATTCATCAGTACGTGGAGCCAGGCGTTTACTCCATAGTCCTCACAGTGATGGATCAAGGCGGTTACTTTTCAGAATCACAAACTTGGAACTTAATAGTTGAAGACACCAGTGAACCAATTCCTGAAATTTCAGTTGAGGGGGTTGTAGTCTCGGAGGAGTTGGTTTTACTGACTAATCAACAAATCATGTTTTCTGCTCTCGGAACGACGGACAATCTTCCTTTGGAGGAATTGTACTTCGAATGGAACTGGGGCGATGGAGAGGTTCAGTCGGGAATAGGACTCTATGAATCGAGTCATGCTTGGGTCGATGGAAGTGCTGAAGGAATCGTGTATACTCTTTCTTTATTGGTAAGTGATGGCATTCATGATGTTGAGCATACGATTTTCATTAAAATTCTAAATAGAGTTCCACAGCAGATTTTTGACTCTCTACTCCAGACTTACACTCTGACTCCATTGAACCTTCCTCCTGTTTTCACAGATAGTGACGGAATGATTGTAGACTATGACTGGTCCTTCGAGGAGGGTGTCAATCTCGATGGGGGTGGGATGACTATGACATCAGATTATTCTCAGACTTCATCAGATGAGGCGAATCCAACAGTGGGTTGGTTAACCCCGGGAATGAAAAATATCAGCCTTACCGTAACAGATGATGATGGAAATTCAACATTTGCAATTCTTCAAGTAAATGTGATTAATCAAAGGCCTGTTGCAGTCTTCTCAAGACCAGCGGATGGAAATGTGGACACCACATACACATTCACTAGCTACTCTTTCGACCCGGATGGAGACTCATCCCAATTGTCGACACTTTGGACAATTTCTGATTTGGATGATCCTATCGAAAATGTATCTTCTGTCAGTCACACATTCATGGATCCGGGACTCTACACAGTTACCCTTACTGTTACAGATGTACTTGGTTTGGAGTCGGCACAGAAGTCGTTTACTTTGAGGATAGAAAACCCTCTTCCCATACCAGAAATTGACTTCTCTTGCCCGAGTGTTGATGATATCATCCTAGATCGAGAGCCCGAAGAGGGAGAGCTAGTAATTTGGCAGGTACCTCAGACAGAGCAAGGTGGCGCATTCGTCTCTCCTGGCAGTCTGATGAAGTTTGATGGATCAAGGAGTTATGATTCTGATCCCGCCTTCATGGGTAAATCTTCCGCGGACCCCAACAGTGAAGATTGGAATGGAATTACAAGATGGATTTGGGATTTTGGTGATGCAACCCCTCAAGTCGAGGGGGCGGTAGTCTGGCATCAGTATTCCATCCCTGGCACATATATCGTGACTCTCACCGTTGTCGATGGATTCGAGGGGGGTGAGACTAACTCGACACATATCCCTGTTCTTGTTTCCCGAACTCCTGAAATCCTGACTGTAAACCCTGTTTCATCCGATTACGTAAATATTGGAGATCCTATTTTACTGAATTATAGTGTATTCGATCAAGATCTAGAAGATGGGCTTGTAGCTTGGATGGACATGGACTCATCTGTGGATACAGACGGGGATGGTGATACTACGAATGACAATGACAGGTCACTATCGGGAAACCTAGTTGTCAGATGGGATTTGGATGCCAGTGTGGATTCCGATGGAGATGGCGACTACAGGAATGACTGGGATTGGAATCCTCTAAACTGGGATGAAGAGGGAGAAATTAGGATTACTATGCAGGTTTGTGATGCCGTAGATGTATGTACTTTCAGAGATTACGTGATTACCGTGTTATCTACAGAAGATGAATACGTCCCGAAGTCTCTTTCTGACCTAACTTGGGAGGATATAGTCCCTAACAAGGAGAGCGGGGGGCTTCTTGCTCTTGTCGGACTGGTGCTGGTTTTAGGATGGATTATTATGAAGCAGAAAGACGAAGAAGAGCTCGATGCTGATGAAATGATGGAAACCTATGATGTTGACGAAGTTGAGGCCGATGGAGGTCTCCCCGGTATGGATCAGCATAAGCCACCGCCTCAGCCAAAGTATCTTTCACAAGAAGAGAGGCGTGATTCTGATTCAGGATATGTTCGCCCAATTAGAACGAGGAGGCGTTGAAGTGGACTTTACGAAAAGAA
>DALC01000082.1:4631-14613 GCA_002499325.1 Euryarchaeota archaeon UBA538 | reverse complement strand
GGAAGCTGGAATTCATCATCGATTACATCAACCGTCCAACCTCTGAGTGATTCTCCTGAAATTATCTCCACGTCTTCGACCACATTTCCGTTGTTCGTTACAAACATTGTGAAGAATGCCTTATCGGGATAATTCACCGTCTGCTCATCGTCCCCCTCGAGACTAAAAGTGAGATTATGTATGGTCATTACTTGGATCATGACATCGACTGAAGTGGTCTGAGCGGCGTTTCTCTCAGAGGCCACTGATACCTTGATTATTCCTGATACGCCGTTTGAGACTCCTTCCATAACTTCCATTTGTACTTCCAGTAGCACTCTGCCTTCCTTAGGAATCTGAATGGAGTCGTCTATCTCCACCCCGTCGACAAACACGCTCCTGGAAACTGATGACTCTAATCCAGTGATTGTGATCACTGCTTTATCACCAGCGGGATAATCACCAGTATTATCAATCCAGAAAAAGGTTGACAGAGCGCCTCCTGGAGGTAAAGTTACATCCATTTGACCAGGTATTTCCCCGGGGGACTGAGGAGACACTGCCATCCCATAATTATAGTTCGAAACTACCACAGAGACGGTGTGCTCTGAGGATTCACTGGTTCCAAAAATTGCTATTCTTACAAGAACTCTCGCAGAGTCGGCGTCTTCCTCACCCTCGACTAGTACGTCCAGATAAACTTGTGAAGACTGTCCTGGGTCTAGTGCAATTTGGCTTATTGAGTTTCCATCGGAGTCAGAGAACGACGACTCCCACATGGGGCTACTACATCCTGTCTGATCTCCGGGATCGCAGGCTTGAAGCCTGAAGGTATCTCGGATGTTACCGTCGTTAGTCACTACAATGGGGAACTTCACTATCTGATCAGATCTTCCGGTTTGTTGGTCCGAAACCATAGATGTAGAGACCTCATGTCTAGGTGCGACAGACACCGTTAGATCCTTTGAGTCATAAGGTGTCGTCCCCCCTCCTCTTCCTACAGTGAATGAGATCACTGTATCTGATTCAGCGCTTGCATCTTCTGGGACGAAGATATCGACACTTACGGTCTCTTTATTGTTGGATGATTGAGAGCTTCCCAAAGTAACAGTGGACTGGCTGAATGAGACTTGCCATCCGGGGGGTACGCCTGAAGTACCTAATGCCATAGTCTCCTGACCATTTCCTTGATTCGTGATTTGGATAGAGAGAGTTCCTGAAGTGCCTGGCTCAACATTCGAAAGTCTGGACTTACTGAGTGACATAGAAGCTCCAAACTCTTGTCCAACGGTGACGGTCAGTATTTTCTCACAACCAATTTCTGATCCTGCTCTTCCTTGTATCCCTATTGCTACTTGGGTTCCTGCCTCAAGAGAGTCGTCCGGAGTGACATCGAATGTGAAAGTATGAGAATCTTCTGAGCTACCTGGCTCTTCCAGAAGCCTACTAAGGGGGCTATCGAAGTCCACCCAACCTGAGATATCGTCCCCATCAAGAGACTGGGCGTTGGCCGTCACGGTCCACTCGGTGTTCCCTATGTTCTCGACCTCGAATGAGTTTGGAGCAGACTCTCCCGGATCTAGATTGTGAGAGGAATACTGGAGAGACGCGTCACATTCCTTGATTTGAGGTACATTTAGACTCAGTGTCAGATTGTCTTCTGCTTGGTCTGCTGCATTCGGATCATTGGTGACCGTGGCCTTGAGGATGAAGCAATGGGAGCCAGCATCTGTCTCTGCCCCGTTGGGCATATCAATCGTCACTGTGACCTCTTCCTGACCCTCTGGTTCCAACTGAAGGACTGAGGGGTCGACTGTTGCAGACAAATCTTCAGACTCACAGTCATTATCTGATGTCATCTCTAATTGTACATTGGCCTGCTGCTCGCCATTATTCTCCACATCAACATCCCAAGTAACTTCATTATCCTCTCCATCGTAGTTCTTGGTGGTCGGTTCGTCTGTGGTTAGGCTCACAGAGTAAAGTCCGCCTCCATCGCCAGCTGTGGTTACGACAGTTACATCGGCATTGGAGGGAGTTCCAGGGGCACCGCCGGAAACCTGCCCCTGAGCGTTTACTGTGGTCTCACACTCTCCGCTTGCCTGTTCAGTAACTGTTACTGTCAGAGTTACTGACTCTGAAGATGAGGAGGATACTTGTACGAACGTGGTCTCTAGGGTAGACGAGAACCCGTTACAATCGTCACCTTGTTGGGTGCTGAGTGAAACTGCAGCATCATCATCACCAGAATTTTGTACGATAATCGTATATTCTGCCGCTTCATCGGCTGTCGCCTCAGCAGAGCTAGGGTTTGCAGAAAGGTTGATGTCTACATCGGCTGAAACTATCGTGGCGGACATGCTCAGTAGCATTACAACAGTGAAAAAAGTGAGCGCCTTCCTTGTGGCCATCATATTTCGCACTGTACCGACCCTCTAAGGTCTTCGCACCACCTGACTGCCAGAAATACGGTTGTCAGGCCTCTACCAGTTCATCGACCTCTGCATCGCAATGAAGGCATCTCCCCATTGAAATAATGTCACATCCAGTAACTTGGCCTATCTTGTGATACCTTGCTCCACATGATGAGCAGGCCCACGCATTCCCAATCGTTGTATTGGTGCTACATATCCAACATGGGACTCCGCTCTCCACTACTTGGGCGTCTTCTTGCTCGCCTGTATGTCTACCAGTGGGCTTATTCTTGAGGAGGCTCAATGGATCTCCGTTGGTTCTGACATATGCGAAGGCACCGAGTCCTGCAATTATTGCAAGTAGTAGCGAACCCAGTATGAGTGGCAGATACTCTTCCAGACCTGAGTCGCTGCCGAGAGATGGCTTGACATCAACGAGTATTTCGAATGTGGAACCCTCTGTATCTGGAGCATTTATCAAGTTCAATGAGATTGTGCCATCACTACCGCTTTTAGGGGTGAATTCTACAATAATACTCCGAGATTCTCCGGGACTGAGAACGACTCTGACTCCATCCATGGCCTTGGCATCCCAAGAGCTTGGGGCGACCACATCTAAAGTGTGGGATATGTCTGTATTGCCAGTATTGGTGACATCTATCCTGTAAGAGGAGGGGTATCCTTCGTGTGCTATGGGTTCTGTATTTAGATTCCAAGTTAGCCTCGGTGCGTCTTCAACAAGGAGTGATTTGGTGTCCGTAATCTCTATCCCGTCCCCCTCCATTACCAGGGTGATAACAGGTTCAGAACCGGCGGGCTCATCTTCTGGAATAACCACTAGGCACTCGATGATATCTGATTCTCCTGGGGACAATGAGGACGGTGATAAGCAGGTTGATGACCATCCTTGATTTGGTAGGACTAAATTTGTAGACGGCCTCCAGACTCCTGAGCCTTCGTTCCAGACCATCCAGTGTAAATCGAAACCTGGGTCTCCGACAGGATGGGGCCCTGCTCCCAGTATTCCGCTGGAAGAGGAGCCATCAGGAAGGTACACCTGATCGAATATAAGTCTCGGAGAAGCGGCAGATAAAACCTCGATTGTGGTATTCCAGTCGATTTTGAATCCATCCGAAGTGGCCAATCTGATTTGGACTAATCCACTCGATGCTAGTCCGTTTCCTTGCAGGCTCATGGACCAATCCACAGGCTGTCCAGCAGGAGAAGTAACCGTGTTCATCTCAACAACGTTCCAACCACCTGGTGCTGACATTAGGTAGGGGGTCAGTTCCCAATCTCGATTTCCAAGATTCTCAATGGTCAAATCAATTATCAGGAGGGAATCAGGAGGTATGTCCTTTCTTAACTCTCCAGGTACCGGAGAAATAGACACATTGTCTACGGGTCCGACGATTAGGAATATATCCTGAGTCCACGAGACAGAGCTGACTCTTGAATGTACAATAATTGCAGCTTCGAACGTCGTCCCGGATGGTATCATCGCTCCGGGTGAGTTGATAGTGATATCGACTGTCTTGCTGGATCCTTTCTGCAGTGTTCCGGTTGACCCATGAGATGATCCTTCAAATGTCCCAATAGAGTCAAGGCCTAGGTGCCATCCTGCAGGAGAGACTAGTTCGACGTCATATGATTGAGCACCATTTCCATCGTTAACAATAGTAATCTGGGTCTTGGTTTGTTCGAGAGGGCTGACCAGAATTTGCTCATTCAACAATTGTACGTTCGCGTCAGCAAGTATGGGAACTTCGAAGTAGAGTATCATTTCTGAAAGAACATCATTCTCTATATCGTATCCGGATATAGTCATGGAATAAGTACCAGGAGGAGGAGGTGCTGGGTGTACCATAGTCATTCCAATCGAGACCTGTTCAGTTGGCATGAGGTTGAATGTGTTCGAGGTGAATGACTGGAACCAGCCGAATTCAGTGCCATCTTGCACCCTAGTTGGAGAGGAGGCAGATATTGTGGCATTAGTCTCGAAGAGTGCGGTATTTGTAAGTGTTAAATCCCATGTTGAGGTTGTAGAGGTAGGATCGACCAGGGTGAGAGTGTCCTCTATTGCGGAGACCCTGACTCCGGGAGCGCTGACAATTACTATCTCTCCAAAATAATTATTCGAATCTGACATTTCATCAAATTCATTGTTCGGATCGATGAAGAACTCGAAAGCGGAATCCCCTTCTGTTTCGGGGGTCCAGGACCAGTATAGCTCCTCTGTTTGTCCTGGCGATAGAGATACCAACTGCTCTCCTAAAAAAGCGGAGTCGACTCTTGCCATGACTGGTATATCTGTGACCGATCCTGCTCCGATGTTCTTTATTTGTACTGAAACCTGTACTTCTTCACCAACTTGTGGAATAGGGGTGGATACATTCATTGAGTCTGGAACGAATGTTGGATCTGGACTTAGATCATTGACATTGTGCCCCCTTACGGCTATTGAGAATGGTTGCCATGTTCTTGACCCTCCGTGTTGTGAATCCTTGACTCTAATTGTCCAAATCCCTTGAGCAGTACTATCAAGAGCTACGACTTCAACATTATTCACTGAATCCTTTGAACCACCTTGAGTAGAGCGTCCATTCGTGAAAACATTGCCCTTGTATACAATGCCATCTGGAGATACCAACTCTAAGTCGAGGTCATTCCTTAGCTGAATGGAGGAGCTTGATGATCCGGGGTAATCAGACCAAGTCAATACTGCCTTGAACTCCTTTCCAGCAGAATTGACGTCGAATGTATACTCAATGACCTGCCCGCTCCTAATCCTAGACCTGTCGTCAACAAAAATTCCAACCTCTCCATCAGGGATCAATGAATTTACTAAATCTACTCTTCCCCATCCTTCGTCATCATTTGGGATGTCACGAGCTCCCATATCTTTGGCCCCGAGTATTAGCAGAGCCTTGACCAGCGAACCCTGTGGAGCCTGTCTTCCAATCACTTCCATTAGATACTCCCTAACTAGTGCGGATGATCCAGCGGCTGCTGGGGTTGCCATCGACGTACCGCTATATTCCATGTACCAGGTATTCGACCACGTGCCCCCTGTTGAGGTAGCCTCTTGAGATTTACACGATCGTACATAGTCTCCTGGTGCTACGATATCAGGCTTAATTCTGCCATCATCCGTAGGCCCTCTACTACTCCAATAATACATCTCATCTGGAGCTCCACTGTATCTGTTCTTATGTCCACCAACAGTGATTACGTTCTTTGCGGTACCGGGGGGAGAGACTCCGTCGTTCCTCTCATTACCGGCGGCAAATAATACAGTCATGCCGTCATAGGACCAATATTGATCCCATGTAGAAGTCCTGTCGTCTGCATCTTCTGATTGGGTAGAATATCCTCCGAACCCACTCTGAGATCCCCAACTATTGGTATGGATTCTAGCTCCTGCATTATATGCAGAATTTAGCATTGAGTTGATACCGTAGCTATACAGAGCACCAGAATCATCGTCTTCCATTGCTTGAAAGTATAAATCGGCTTCAGGGGCAACCCCTTGGTAACCCCCGTTGCTCCTGAACCCAGATCCTAGAACAGTGCAGGCAACGTGAGTCCCGTGTCCATCACTCAAGTCGGCTGAAGAAGGGTCTCCGGGAGTAACGGAGGTGACACCTGAGAGTCTACCAGTGAAATCTCCATGATCGCCATCTAATCCCGAGTCCCCTACAGCAACGATCTGACCACTACCGTTTAGGCCTGTTATGAAGGCATTTTCCACGGTATTGATTCCCATATTTATCCTTGATTGGTCGTTGTGGAGGATTATCGATGGCAATGGGGAAATGTACGAAACAGAGGGGATTGAAACTATCTTAGATAAATTGTAGAAAGACGTGCTTCCCCATATAACGCCTTTCTCAGGAGACCATGAATCAGACAGGTAGTCCATGGCAGTGAGTAGTGAATCTTGTAGTTCTAAACCTGAATCTTCCATTCTGACCATATCATCTCCTTTCCAACCTATCACTTCAACCATGAAGTCAGAAGATGGCTGGTAATTTCTCAAGGAATGGTGAATCATTAATCCACTTGGAACGTCATGAATTGCCACAATCGACTCTATATCCTGCAGTTTCTCAATTCCTTCGGCGGTACCTTGAATTAGGAATCCAGAGGGAGGTATGGTTGACCTGATAGATAGTCCCTCAATCTGTAAAATATCCAATCTAGAGTCCCAAAGTCCAATCTGGCCATCGATAATTGCTAGAGCTAGATCTGATCTTGGTAAAGAAAGTGAGTAGTCCATGTGAGTGCTAGGAATCAATCCATCGATCGTGTAAGTCCCTATGGTAGAATGGGCAATAGCTTGCCTTACTTCTTCGGACCCCTCGAGGATAAGAGGGGCCCGTAGATCTTGGATACTGTTGGAATCGGGTGAGATCTCTACTCGCTCAATATTGGGACTCAGGTCTCCAAATTTATGATCATAAGAGTCGTCTTCATTGCCCAATATTGGAAGATATGATAACAGTAAGACGGCGAGTACGACCACAACGGCGCGCTTGGTCATCATAACTCCCCCCATCCTGACCATTTTGAGCGTATGGGTTATCTGAACTCAGTATATCATAGAATTTGCAATGGAGGCCTCATTGTGAATAGTTCTAACGTCCACTCTCCAACCTCCATGCTATTTTTCTCGTAAATACTGCCACCATAATAGTCGTATGTTAGGATAATCTCGATTGTGTAATTATCCCAAACCGACTCCCCGTTTACAATCATCTCCAATTCGTCCCCTGCGACTGACTTATGTGCAGGTATTCTTTCTGATTCAAAGTGAATCCTTTGTATCTCAATGTCTTCAGAATCAAAGAACACTAAATCCAGTGAAACCGATTCTATCGCTCTGCTTCCCTGGTTATTTATCTCAGATAGAACAATATGGCTAGATCCTGCTTGTTTGTAGATTACATCTACTGATACCCTATCATAAGGAACCAGCCAAACCAATGCAATTACAGACGCTGATAGCACCAGTAATGCGGTTATTGAAGCGAAAATAACCCTGAATGGAGAGATTTGGCTAATCCTGTCCTCAATTTTTTCCAGGGCGTCATGAGCAGTTTTCTCTTCCAGAGTCTCCTCTGGGACGTCTGCCTGTCTGAGTCTTTCAAGAAGTCCCATCAGCTCCCTCCCAAGAAAGTTGCAATCAGTGTCATTATCCCAGAAGAAACTGGCTCAACCACCATGATATGCTGGGTGTCTCCTTCAAATCCTGGAATCATATTCAGTATTGAAAGATCAGAGGCCAATCCGTTGATACCAATCGTGGTCGCAGTAGGAATCCCAGAGGTTGTCTGTGCATCTAAAAGAACACCCCTTAGATCGAACTCCTGACCTGCGACCTCAGCGGTTGCTCTCGCAGAAATAATGATTCTGCCACCTTGCACTTCCGAGAGCTCTATCACTGGATAACCTGGCAACGTAGATGAAATCCTGCCTACCTCATGGATATGGATTGTAGCACTCTTCAGGTCTTCTCCAAGTGCCTCCATTTCCTCCATAGTGACCGGAGGAGTTGTGGGAATATTGCTTGATCTAATGTAAATCGTTTCTACCCCTTCTCCTCCAGAGCGGATATTCAATCCGAATCCTTCGGCAGGCTTAATCTGTAAGCTATCAGTCATTCCTTCTGCGAGCAATATTATGTCTCCCTTGGTGTTTATTGCTCTTCCAAAGGCTTCTATGTAGAGCGACATTCCATCCCCAGAAGATCGATAGTCCAGGATTGGTATTCCTTGAAAAGCCAGGCTCTTGGTGATATCAAAATTTGTGTCGGGCTCAGTTGTTAGGTTAATTGACCCTGGTACATCAGTCAGGAAAATTGTCGCTGGCCACCATGCGGAGTCGAGCCATTGCATCTGCTGCATCATAATTGAGTTGATTCCTACGCCGTTATCTCTGAGATATAGATCCGGGACTGTCATATCTATAGAAACGGCAGTACCCAGACTTGCAGTGATGTCAATAACCTCAGGAATCTCATCTATCATTATCTCTGTACGACTTCCAGCATCTCTGTTTATCAGGAGAACATGTGCCCAATCAAGTCTCTCAGTCATTGAATAGTGTGCAGATGTGGAGACCTCAGTGATACCAGCAACTGTCTCGAATTCGAATGTGGCGTCAACTAGCATCCCAGTGGGAGTTCCCACTTCCAAGCCATTTAGAGTCAGCAGAAGGTCTTGACCGTTAATTCCTCTAGCTTGGATCATCATTTCGCTATGTGCGGGAATCCAACCATCCAACGCCAGCATGACTTCCCAGTCTTGCGATTCCCCTTCGACTGATCTGGTGACTGACATTTCTACTGCTGGGGGAAGATCAGGAATCCACGTCCTAAGATGGAAGCCCTCTGATATCCCTGACGGCGCCGCGCTAAATGATACTCCATGAACCCATGGAGGGGCCTCGAGTGAACCGTCTCCATGACTTGACTCGACTGTCAGATCGAAGGGTGCGTTTGCCTCCAACTGCATACCGAAAGAGAAATCCTCGTTCGATTCTCCTGAATTGGTACCGGTGGAGATATCAGTGGTTATCCCTGAAAGTACGGAGTTAACTGATCTGCCAAGGTCTGCAAATCCACCTAGGAAGAAGGCAAGACCTGAAAGTCCTTGAGATGTATTGAGCTCTGGGATGTCTAGAGCTGGTCCAGAGTCAGAGCTTGTTGGAATCTCTACGGATACCGAAGAAGGGAGAGGATCGATTATCGCGACTGCCGTGAGCTGATCTTCATCTAGTGTTGGAGCATGATCTACACTGAAGCTCATTGATCTATCTCCAGACGCAGAGATAGAGGCTTTTCCTCTGCCATCAGCACCTAGAGAACCTTCAGAGACTGGAGGTATCCAGCTTACCTCTGATAACCCGGAGATTCTGGAAGAAATAGTTGATGTGCCATCATTTGGATCATGATGGAACATGAAGTGATCGCCTGTCATAGTTTCTGGTGATTCAGAATCGGTGATTTGTGCCTCTATGGAACCAATAGAGGTGGCCGTACTCCAGCTGGAAAATCCGCCGAATATTGCAGAGAAGTCGTCAGGGAAGTCTGTTATCTCAACTGCCTGTCTTTGTTCCATGTCCTTTCCAGTGTAGATTATTTTTCCTATTTCCTCTGATGCGGTGTAAACTGCGGTCTCGGCATCAGTAGATATTCTGATGTCATTGGGGATATCGGAAATGTATAGTGATTGGAAAGACGAGTTCGTGACTGAGCCAGGCTCGTGGTCAATGTAGACGAAATTGAATGGCTCACTGGAGGATGTGTTAACTGATGCCGTTAACTCGTCGAGTATGTCATCGTCATCTATCGAGAAGGCAGAGAGACCACTGAATCCAATACTAGCAGCGACAGGGACAAGGGGATCAACAAGACTTCCGTCTCTGCTCACCAGCTGAGTCATGGATCTGTCCTTGGAGAGGACGAGGTGATCCCCCTGAATCGTCGGATGGGCACTGGAGCCAATCTGCAGGCCTATTTTACCTATAGACATCTCATTCCTGAGAGCTCCCCAGTCATCATGCATTATGAGGTTGAATTCCCTTCC
>DALC01000082.1:3330-4332 GCA_002499325.1 Euryarchaeota archaeon UBA538 | reverse complement strand
TATGAGGTTGAATTCCCTTCCCTGGAGGTCTCCGCCAGGACCGACACTGCCTGTTATGGCCTCCACCACAGTAGTTGGAATATTGTTGAGTATTCCACCAACATCTAGGTATAGGTCTACCAAATCAAGAATCAGGGAGTCCATAATCCGTGAAACGAAATCCAGATTGTCAGAATCGTCCAGATTCCTTTCCTCATCATCTGATCCGCTGACATCGAACGATCCGTAAAGAACAAGTGCGGTTGGAATTGCCTCAATTGAGATGTCGACCCTTCTGTGATCTGAATTTTCACCGCCTCTTTCGTACCATGAGCTGTAGTCAAGAGAGTCCAGAGGTTGTGCGGATCTTAGAAGTATCATGCTGATGGGGGGATAGGCAGGATTTACTGGTAATGTAGGATCGTCTTCATTGGGACTGGTGTCCCTTGAGAAGTTCTTGATACCAATGATCAGACCTAATCTACCGGGTTTGCCTCCAGGCAGTTCGGGCTCATCTGAAGATCCTAGCATTCTGAATATCCTAGTTATCTCACCCTGGGACATAGATCCTTCAGGCATTCCTCTCAACCATCCCAGTGACTCCGTGGTATTTCCGAATGAGCCTCCATTTTCCTCTTGGGAAACGCCCGATCTATCTTCATGGAAGTGAATATGGAGGTCAGATCTCCTGTCCGCAAAATACTCGACCGTTGTAAGGCTCCTATCTCCCTCGATCCCCCCCAATGCTGGGATGCTGCTGTCAGTCCTGATCACTAGCTCGACATCCCCAGGAATCATTGAGGATACTCCGTTAGGTTTGACATCGAGATTAATGTAGGCTAGTTCCCATAGCTGTCTGTCTCCATCTGATGGAGGTGAGAACCTGGCATATCCAAGTCCGACAGTAACTCCACAATCTATTTCTTCGGGAGGGAGAAACAGCAGTTGCTCGGGACTATACCTATCGGGACAGGAATCCATTTCACTGGAGTCTATCGATATTGAGTATGGTGCTGTGATACC
>DALC01000082.1:2310-2931 GCA_002499325.1 Euryarchaeota archaeon UBA538 | reverse complement strand
AGAACGGCGCTAGCGTTGAAGAATACCCTCTCAATTCCAACACTTAATGAGAAGTCTTGTGGCATAGTTGAGAATTTGGAGTCTATGACCCAAATGTAGCTCTCTCCATCGCCGAGAGCAAGAACTGAGTCCGGACTGGAGTAAGCGAATGACTTGATCAATGAAACCTGTAGGGAGTCCATGTCTTCCCAAACACTGTCAGTTTGACTGGAGTCAAGAACGTCTACCGTGTATGACACTGATGGCTGAATCCATAAAGTTCCGGTTTCGATATCTATGTTTTCCAGACCGATATTTCCAAGGGATACGGTCAGCCCGACTTGAATATCATTATCGCCATCATTATCAATATCCACGGCATGATTCAAGGGGTCGGTTTGCAGATTGAGCAGAGAGAGGAAGTTTGCAGTGAATGTGACCAGCTCGGTTCCTCTGACAACATTGCCATCGAGGTCTGTGTACTCGGTCAGAATCACATAGTCGGTGATGTTAACTAGAGTCTGCCAGACGTTATCCACGCTTACGGCGTCATCTTCGATTCCCAGTATCAACCTGTATGGGAGTGGATGGTTGGGCTCTTCTGGTAACGTTTCAACAAACGAGGCCCCTTCTAGGGAGTCC
>DALC01000082.1:0-1981 GCA_002499325.1 Euryarchaeota archaeon UBA538 | reverse complement strand
GATAGTGGCTGAGACTGCCCGCTCTGTGATATTCCATCCTTCACTCCTTGAATAGCCGGTCCAGCTAATTGGCCCACAGAATTGGACTGCAGAACCTGTTCACGCTGGTCTAGGACGTCAGACAGCCTATCGAGAACTTCGAAGTCTTGTGACTCGATCCTAGCCTCAGCCTCCGCTCCCTGAATTGGTGCGAATAGCGGTACTATCATCAACATTACAATCAGCAGGGCAGTGTTATTCTCGGGACGGGGGGCCCTGTGAATCACACGGACACCGCTCTTTGACATGCTCGCACCTCAGAGAGGTGCGCTAAAGGGTATTGCCCCTCCTGATTATCGAAATAATCGGTTGAGTCGTACTCAGAATTACTCACTTGAGGGCTATTGACTCAATAGAGCCACAGTGTGGGCAGGCAGTCCTTGCTCTGTCGACGCCTTTTGGCAGATCCACTTCGAACATCTTGCCGCAAGAGGAGCACTCGCTCCTCACGGTCCTATCCTGGTCCTTATCCGACTCTGGTTCCGGTCCTTCTTGAACTATCTCGAAAACCTTAGCCGGGTTTACTTCATTATCAGTGTCTACCTCACCTGGGTCATCTTCCGGGAAGGAGTATTCTACGACGCTCTCCTCGGTATCTATCTCTTCGTCATCGTCTTGGAACGCACTTAGGAGATCATCAGCTGGGTTGCTAGCTTTCGTTGTACTAGATTCTGAAAGAAGCTCATCAAACTCTTCATCACTGAGATCTATTGAGGCGGCCTCTGAATCAGGAGAGATGGAACCCGACATACCACTCCCTATTGCCCCAAAGCTCTGTGAAGGGGAGGAGGTGGAAACAGTACCACTACCTCCCCACATCGCCTTTTGGTCCTCCACTGAGATTTCAATTGGCTGAGATTCTTGGCCATCATCGGAATTTTCCTCTTCTGCCAATAATGCTGACATTCTTCTGTTGGAGGCGATTCTGATGTAAAGGACGAAGGATATGATAGCCAATAATATCACACCCGCTACAGCCATAAGAATCTCCGTCATACCAAATTCATCGTCCCCAGAAGTTAACGTAACTGATACTAGAATCTCAGCCTCGGATACTAGGCCCTCATCATTCTGAGCTCTGCAAATCACTCTGTAAACGCCTGAAGTATCGAATACATGGGATACTGAAGGGCCGACAGCGTCCTCATCGTTGTCCTCATCGCCATCACCATCTGAGTCTACCAGGGCATCGAAGTCCCAAGAGTAATAGATATTCTCAGATTCATCGTCCTCGAATGGTACTTCTAGAATTATCATCTGACCGACAACGGAGCTCTGGGAATCGTCATAATCTCCCTCGACAGGTGGGGACGAGTCGAAAACTTGGATGGATGCGGTATCTTCGGTAATCATCCCAGAGAGGTCTGTGACCCTAAGAGTGACCGAGTGAATTCCTGATTCTTCTCCCGCTCGGAAAACATGTGAGAAAGTCTTCGCAGAGTCAAAGTCGGATGTGGACTCTGAGATTACTATTCCATCCACCATCCACTCCACCATGGAAATCCCCCAGTTATCATCAAAGGAGGCACTGATTACGATATCCTCATTGAACGCTCTCTCGAGAATGCCCTCGACGGAGATGTCTGCTGAAGGAGGGGAAATGTCCTCGACTCTTATTTCCTCATATACGCTGGTACTCCTTCCATCGACCCCTACGACTGAAAGCCTGATAGTTAGGTTGGTGGGTTCGGGCCAGCTGATGTTGAATGATGCTCCGGAGTTATCTTCGAATCCGTCCCCGTCTGTGTCCCATGAGTATCCCGACTCAGAAATCTGATTCGATTGATTTGGGGTATCAGACGCGTCTAGTGTTATCTCATTGCCCACATCGACGGTTCCGGAGGACGGTATCCCAGTTATTGTAGGGTCCATGATGGGAGTTAGGGTCAGTACTACTGTGGTAGCGATTGGCAGTGTTCCGGCTCCTCCGCCGGAAGGGCCG
>DALC01000036.1 GCA_002499325.1 Euryarchaeota archaeon UBA538 | reverse complement strand
GGAATTTCAGACCTTCTTGTAACCGAGGATAATGAATCGGTGGGATTCAATCCTGTGGAGTTTACCATCTCTGCTGACTATCTTGGCCATGAGCCTCTGGATACATTCTCTGCTCAGGCCACAGTACCGGGCACTGATGGTTCAGAATGGCAGGTCGAGTTCCATAACGGATCGGGAGCATGGAACACCTCGATGTCCTTTGATTTGGGATTGGATAATTCTCTTAGCACCTCTGACATTCACGTCAAAGTTACACCTCCAAACCAATCAGTTGCACATTCGCTTGCGCAGGGGCATTCAATTATCCTAAGCTTCTTCACATCAGGCGGGTACTCTGAAGAGATTAACGTGAAGGTCAGGATACCACAAATCCATGACTTCTCAGTGGCCTCATTAGAACCACTATACGGAGTTTCTCCGGGTGAGGAAATACAGATACCTATGCAAATCAGAAACGATGGAAATGGGGACGACAGATATGAGTTTGATTTCGACGACTCAGAGTTACCCGATGGGTGGGAGAGGACCGGGTCTACTTCTCATACAGTGCCTCCATTCACTACCACTACTCATAGTATCAATGTGGTCGCACCAGATAATGCAACAGGTGAATATACGATATATGCTACAGTCACAGACAAAGCTGGAAACTCTTACCCAGAGATAGAAATCAATGTTGCCATATCAAATCCAGTGATATCGATCACTTCTCAGCAACTCCTCTCGGGAGGGGACAACGCAGTTTCCAACAGGGTCAACTCTTGGGTCGTCACTGTTGCCAACGATGGACTTGTGGATGCGGAGGATGTCGAGCTAAATGCCATACTCTGCAATGACTTGACTTGCCAAAGCGAGGTGATAATGGATACCGAGTTAGGCGATGTTCCAGCCAACTCCGTAGTGAACTTCGACATTACATTAGACCTAGACGGGATCGATCCTGGAAACTACTATCTCAACTTGGAGATCAATGAATCTTCGGTAGACGGCGAAGTGGTCCCATTCGTTCCAGAACAGGGAGGGAGCGTTAACCTGGTAGTTTCATCACCTGCAGTGGAGTCTGACTCTAGTTGGATTGGCTATATCTTGGGGGGTCTAATCATTGCCGCACTGGCAATGCTGACTAGACCCCGCTCAAGAAGGCCAAACGCTCCATTCTGAACACACTGGTATTTATGTGCCAGTTCCACAGGAATAGATAGAATGCCTGCCCTGGATAGACTTGAGCTTATGCCTGAGCCGGAGGATCCCAGGCTGCTCACCACCGTGGACCCCAGAGCACCGGGATATCCAGGTTCTGCCTACGGATTGTCCGACGAAGAGGCCAGGAGACTTCGCTGGCCCCTGGATCCGCTAAAGGAGGCCTTGTGGCCTTGGGGAGCAGTATTCTTCTCCTTGGGAACTGTCGCGCTTCTACTAGCATGGCCTTTTGTTGATTCCTACCTGACCCCACTCCTCCCAGATTCCGAGTGGGCGTATGAGACCACAGGGATAAGGGAGCTTCAGGATGGGGGCCTGTCCGGGGAAGGGATATCAGTCTGTATCGTAGATACGGGCATGGATATCCGGCATCCAGATCTATCAGAAATAAATTTGGCAGGTTTCAGAGATTTCTTTGATGAGAGTAACAAGGAGGTTAAAGACGTAGGATCTGAATACCATGGTACTATGATGACAGGGATTTTAGCTTCAAATGGTACCTTCCTAGGGGCAGCTCCCGGAGCCTCTATTTCCATTGCATTGGCACTTGGCCCGGAAGGGTCTTCGGGCCAAGAGGATAGGGTCTCGTTAGCAATTAGGTGGTGTAGAATTACTCAAGAAGCCGATATAATCAGTCTCAGCCTTGGCTCCGATCCAGGGGAAGGAATGGGTATTGAAACTGAGACAGTAACGGCAGTTCAAGAGGCACTAGATGAAGGAATCTTCGTCATAGCAGCCGCTGGGAATACGGGTCCAGAATCTTCTGATGTATCCGTTCCGGCAAATATCCAGGGCGTGATCGCGGTAGGCGCGTACAGAAGTTCAGGGGCCATATGGGGAGATAGTGCCACAGGCTCCAATATCGACCCATACAGTGGACAGCCAAGAGAGTACCCTCACCAAAAGCCAGAGATTATAGCTCCCGGAGTGAATATATTTTCAACAGCTTCCACAGAACTTGATCCGCCCTATGCATATTCATCTGGTACAAGCGACTCCACCGTCTTTGTGACTGGGGCTCTGGCGCTTATTTTGGAAGAATATGGGGATGACATAGCTGGGGAAGACGGAAAAATTGACTTGGAAGAGATGAGCATGGTAAAGAGAGCGCTAGCTAACTCAGCAAACCAAGACTCCTCCTCCTCGGGAAATCATAGTTCTAGGTTGGGATATGGTTCTCTAAACTCAGTTGAATGGGCTAACCAACTCTCATTTGAGCTGAACATCGGCGTTCAGTAATGGACCTTTTACACTATTGAATGATGATGGATTATGATGACCTGACAATCTTGTTTCCTTTAACATTATATCCGCTCCCGATGCCCCATGCCTATGGCCCGCAGAGGTAGATTGAGCTCGACTATTCTAGTAATGTTGATGCTAACCAGCGTTTTCATAGCACTAGTTGGCCCCGCGTCTACTGTTGCAGCCTCAAATGAGACCACTTCGGGAACAATCACCGGAACCGAGTATTGGCAGGGAAATCACGTACTTACGGGGGATGTGGTAATCTCGTCCGGTGCCAAATTGGTCATCCAGCCCAACACTAATGTTATTTTTCCCAATGGTACGCATCTGGACGCTAGAGGGAGCCTCTGCATTGGCTTGTCCTCATGTGGGGCCAACGGAAATGCGAATTCTGCGACCAAAGTAACATTTAGTTGGGAGGAACCAGAGAATTCCAGCGCTGAAGGAGAGTGTAACGGAATTTCGCAGGGGCAATTTGAGATTACGATTACCGACCCCTCCTGCTATGAGGGCCTCATCATCAGAGACTCAATTGACCTGTCACAATCAGGAATCAGACACAC
>DALC01000104.1 GCA_002499325.1 Euryarchaeota archaeon UBA538 | reverse complement strand
GATGTCATGACTGATAAGGCCACTGTAACTATTCCGTCCCCGACAGATGGCACTGTTCTGTCCCTCAATGGAGAGGTAGGAGACATGATTGCTGTTGGTTCCGTGCTGATAGAGTTCGATACCGACGGAACTGTTTCCGAAACCCCCAATGATGCTGAAGAGCCAGAAGTAGTTGAAGAAGAGGAGCCGGAAGAAGAAAAGAAGCCGCCCACGAAAGTCGAAAAGAAAGCAGAGGTAAAAGCTCCTGAAATTTCGAAGCCGATTGAACGGCCGGCTCCCGAAATACCTGTGTCTAGTTCCAAAACAGTGCTAGCCAGCCCGGCTGTCAGAAGAAGAGCCAGAGAATCGGGAATAGATCTTTCATCATTGAACGGCAGTGGCCCAGCTGGAAGAATTAGACATGCGGACATAGATGCCTTCGTTGCGGGAGGAGGAGCCATAATGGGAGCTCCACCTGTGGCATACTCTACGAAGAGGAACGGCATTAGTGAGGTCAAAATTGTTGGTCTCAGGAGGAAGATTTCCGAGCAGATGGTCAAGAGTGCGTTTTCAATACCTCATTTCTCATATTTTGAGGAGGTTGACGTTACGGAGCTTGAAGCATTGAGGCAGGCACTGAATGCTAGTCGTGGCGAGGATCAGCCGAAACTTACGTACTTGCCTTTCATTATGCTAGCCCTAGCTAAGATTATGCCAGAACATCCTGAATGTAATGGATACTTCTATGATGAAGAGGGAGTAGTCCATCGTCATGAGGCCGTAAACTTGGGAATAGCCACACAGACAGATAGAGGACTGTACGTTCCAGTAGTCAAGAATGTCGAGGCCATGGACGTCTGGCAGGCGGCAAGCGACCTGATCCGTGTTTCGGGAGCTGCGAGAACGGGGACAGCTAGTCTCGATGACCTAACAGGTTCCACTTTCACAATTACCAGTCTTGGAAGAGAAGGGGGGCTTGGTGCGACACCAATAATTAATCATCCAGAGATGGCCATATTGGGGGTGCACAAAGCCAGAGATATGCCAGTTGTCAGAAGCGGAAATATCGAAGTCAGGAGAATCATGAATCTCTCCAGCTCATTCGATCATAGAGTGATCGATGGAGCAAATGGAGCTAGCCTTATTCAGCATCTGAAAAGAATGCTAGAGTATCCTGCTATGATATTCATGTGAGGTGACATGATGACTGAAATTAGAAAATGTCAAGTCTTGATTATTGGCGCAGGACCTGGTGGTTATGTAGCTGGGATTAGGGCCGGTCAGCTCGGCCTTGATACCATTGTCGTAGAAGGAGATAAATCAGGGGGGACCTGTCTAATCAGAGGTTGCATTCCTAGTAAGGCCATGATACATGCGGCTGAAAGATTTGAGTCACTTTCGAAGCATAGTTCCGAGAATGGACATATGGGCATCACGATATCATCTGAACCAGTGCTGGATATGCCATCACTCATCTCTTGGAAGGATTCAATTGTAGAGCGTTTGAATAAAGGTGTGGAATCTCTGTTGAAGGGAGCTGGTGTAGATTTAGTAAGGGGATGGGCGACTTTCACCGGCCCTAAGAGGTGTACTGTAAAAACATCAGAAGGCGATATAGAAATTGAGGCTGAGAACGTAATTATAGCAACTGGATCTAGTCACATAGACCTTCCCTTCATGCCTTGTGATGAGGAGTTCATACTCTCCTCAACAGGAGCTCTTGAGTTAGATTCCTTACCCTCAAAGGTTGCCATAGTTGGAGGTGGTTATATTGGGTTAGAGCTCGGGTGCGCACTTTCTAAATTAGGCTCAGAGGTAACGGTAATTGAGGGGATGGACTGTGTATTAGGAATATTCGACAAGGAGCTCCGAAGGCCTCTGGAGATATGGCTGAAGAAGCATGGAGTCTCTATCCATACTAACTCTCTGGCAAAGAGTGCCGAGGTTAAGGGGAGAGGCGCCTCAAAGAAAGTCGAGCTCTCTTTCGAAAAGGATGGTGAGCTTCAATCGATTAAGGTTGACAAGGTATTGGTAACTGTTGGAAGGAAGCCAAATACCAAGGATTGGGGATTAGAGACTATGGGAGTAAGAATGGATCACTCCGGACGATTCATCAGAATTGACAGACAATGCAGGACAAATGTCCCCGGTGTTTTCGCAATCGGTGACGTTTCTGGAGAGCCAATGCTGGCACACAAGGCTAGTTCGCAGGGGGAGATGGTAGCTGAGATTATTTCAGGATTAAACCGGGAGTTTGACAAGATTGCTATCCCTGCCATCGTTTTCACTGAACCTGAGATAGTTTCTGTGGGTCTGATGCCTGATGAAGCTAAAGAGAGAGGCGAGGAGATAATTGTTGGGAAGTTTCCACTAGCCGCAAACGGTAGAGCTCTTACTCTTGAAGCAGAGAAAACAGGCGGATTTATCAGAGTTGTAGCTCGAGATTCTGACCATGTCATACTAGGAATACAGGCAGTAGGCAGTCATGTAGCTGAACTCCACGGAGAGTTTGTACTAGCTCTGGAGATGGGCGCACTCTTGGAGGATATTGCCGATACAGTGCACGCTCATCCGACCATGACAGAGGCGTTCCACGAAAGCGTTCTGAAATCTCTGGGACACGCTATCCATTCAGCATGAGGTGGATTCTTGTCGGAGATAAAAATACTCCATCTCGGAGTGGAGGAGTATTCTACAGTTTTTGAGAAGATGAAAAAATTACAAGAAAGAAGAATCGAGGATGAAATAACGGATACTCTGATTTTCGTTATTCATCCAGAGGTTGTCACCTTGGGTCCAAAGGCAGTAAGGGATGGAGTGGAGATTGAAGATTACCAGATATTTGAGACAGATAGAGGAGGGGGGGCAACATGGCATGGGCCTGGACAACTAGTTGTCTATCCAATAATTAAATGGGAAGGAGAGTTCCAAAGTGTCAGAGCAGTGATATCCCTATTGGAGGATTGGGCAATATCGGCTTTCGAAGTATGTGGCATTGAGTCCTACAAAGATAAAGCGATGCAAGGAGTATGGGTCGATGGACACAAAATTTGTTCCATTGGGCTTTCTTTCTTTAAGTGGGTGAGTAGGCATGGTATGTCAATTAATGTGAATACACCGGGTTCCAGACTGGAGAGGGTCTCTGGATGTGGCATGCAGGAAGGAACCCATACTTGTCTACACAAGCTCGGATATTGTTTCGATAAGGAAGGGGATAAGATTGATGTCAAAAGAATTGAGGATGCATTTTTAGAGACATGTGAGAAAATCCTAGGCAGGGTTCCTAGTTATTGTACGAGCGAGGACATGAGGACTTAGAATGATTCCAGAGAAAGGCCCACTTGCTAGACTATGGGGATTAGAACCCAATACAGTCTTCCTAAACCATGGATCATTCGGTGCATCTCCCATTGCTGTTCGTGAAGAACAGGATAGAATCAGAAATGAAATGGAGGAAGACCCGGTATATTTTGTAGAGAGGAAAATGAAAAATCTATGGGAAGAGTCTATTTTTGAGCTATCCAGATTCCTAAATGCGGATCCGGAAGGTATGGTCTTCGTTACCAATGCGACAATGGGAGTAAATACTGTACTCAGATCTCTAAAACTTTCACCGGGAGATGAAATTATTGTTCCGGATCATGCATATCAGGCTTGTAAGAATGCGATTGATTTCGTCACCGGGAGATCTGGAGCGAGGACAGTAATTGTGCGGATTCCTTTCCGGGTGGTCGATGAATCCGAAATCGTTGAGCCAATTTTGTCTGCAGTAACCAGCAGAACCGTATTAGCAATGATAGATACTGTTTCTAGCCCTACGGGCGTGAGAATGCCATTTGAGAGCCTAGTGTATCAACTACAAAACAGGGGTGTCGATGTCCTAGTTGATGCTGCTCATGGACCTGGAATTGTTCCTCTCGATATCAGTAAGTTGAATCCGGCTTACATAACTGGAAATTGCCACAAGTGGTTATGTACCCCGAAGGGCTCAGCTTTTCTGCATATTAGGGAAGACAAGCGGATGAAAATTAGGCCACTTAACATAGGTCATGGCTATTCAAGTGATTTACCCGTAGCAGAGAAATTCCGTTTTGAATTTGACTGGTCGGGTACACGGGACCCTAGTCCCTGGCTGTGTATTCCATTCTCTATTGGGTACTTGGGAAGTCAGATCAGAGGAGGTTGGGAGGGGATAATGACGAAGAACAAGAAGATGATACTTCAAGGTAGAGAGCTTCTATGCGACGCCCTGGGGACCACACCCCCGACACCAGATTACATGATTTCTTCGATGTCATCAGTTGAGTTCCCATGGGAGGGTGAAGTCCTCCCCCCTCCACAGGATGGTGAACCCACCCATAACTTACTTTATGATGAATACAGGATTCAAGTACCGGTGATTTCATGGCCTGTTCATAGTACCAAATACATCAGGATCTCAGCTCATATTTACAACACTAAGGAGGAGTATGAATATCTCTCAGAATCGCTAAAATCAATATTAGGGAGTTAGGCAACCATTGAAGGCATGTAGCATTGCCGGCTAACCATGCCTAGTGCAGTTGTAGCGATAACTGGGGCCTCGGGTGCCCGCTATGGAGTTAGGTTAGTCGAGCAGCTGAGTCTAGCTGGATGGGAAATTGATCTCATAATAAGTAAAGCCGGTAAAATCAACCTCAAACTTGAGTGTGGAATAGGGGCGGCAGAGCTCGATGAAGTTGAGGGTGTCTCAATACACAATAACGCGAATCTTGCAGCCAGACCGGCCTCCGGATCAGCATTGTATGATGCCTATGTAATCTGTCCAGCTAGCGGAACAACCATAGGAAAAATTGGAGCAGGAATATCCGATAATCTATCAACCAGAAGCGCTCTTGTTGCTATCAAGGAGAGAAGGAAGCTGATTATTGTGCCAAGGGAAACTCCATCGCCCACACCTCACCTAGAAGCTATGGCAAAGATGTCCTCGTGGGGAGTTGTCATATTACCAGCGAATCCGGGATTCTACAATTCACCAGAGTCAATTGATGACTTAATCGACTTCGTCGTGGCTAGAATTTTGGATCAGATGGGGGTGTCACACACTCTCGGCAGGAGATGGACCGGTGATGAAGCAACACTTGAGTAATCGAGTTATTTTCAGATAATCTCCAGAATGGGTTCAATAGTCAGCGTGAACTAAGCATAGCGTGAGCGACACCTCTGAATGGTCTAATCTATCAGTATCTGAACTCAAAGACTACCTCAGAGAAAGAGGAATGCCAGTTTCTGGGAAGAAGGAGGAGCTAGTTAGAAGAGTTGAAGAAAGTTCTGTTTTTCAAGCTGAAGTTGCTAATTTTCCATCTGATAATAAGGGATTTAGTGGATTATTAGATAGGATTAGAAGTTTACCGTTTTCCACACTAGTGGTGATTTCGATATTAGTTATTGGCGGGTCTGGAGGAGCAGTTGTATATGGTGATGAAATAATGGATTTTATCCAAGGGGATCCAGAATATGTACTCATTGATTTTGATACTGACAAGACTAGGGAATTTGCTCAGACGCTGGTTGATATGGGACATCCTGAGTGGGAAGGGAGAATGTCCGGAACCGTAGAAGAGGAAAATACGGCTAATGCAATTAAGAGTAATTTTACATCAATGGGGATACCATCTACAATGGATGAGTTTGATGTGAATATGTTTGAAATTGGAGATGAGCCCGATTTATCCATATGCGTACCTGGAGATATCGGGAATATTTTCGGTGGACCGACCCCCTGCTCAGGCGCTGATGTAAACAGGCAGATAACACAATTCACCCACAGGGAAGACTACGTGATTCAGGGATACAGCGGTTCTGTGGATATTTTTCATACTGAAAACGCTGAAATTGTTGATCTAGGAAATGGTAGCGAAGACTCTGATTGGCCATCGGCCGCTAGTAAAATTGCCATGGTCTGGATAGAGGTAGGGACTGATGGGAATACTGATTTGTTGGAGCGGGCCTTGGCTAATGACGTTAATTCGATGATTACAGTCAATTCTCTGACTAATTGTAATGAGCTGGTGGTGGGAGACTGTGTCCCTTATTTCAAGGGCATAGATCTGACGAGATTTGATTTCATTCCAGACTCATTTGGATTCATAATGGTCTCCAAGAGCGTAGGTACCACAATATCTGATAGTGTCATCAATGGAGATGGGCGAATCCAGATGAGGATAGATGTGGATAATCAGGCTGTTTCAACCATACATGTCCCGTGCGGAATTATCGAAGGCAAGACTGATTCAATTATAGTTCTGGGAGCTCATCATGATACCGTATACAATGGACAAGGAGCAGTTGATGACAGTTCAGGGGTGGCGACATTGCAGGAAATTGCCAGACAGTTTTCGATTCTTGAATCTAATCTGGGAAAGCCTGAACATACGATTTATTTCTGCACATGGGGGGGAGAAGAGGAAGGCCTTTGGGGGTCCAAGGAATGGGTCGACAAGTATCGTAGTATGCTCTCAGAAAACTTGCGTCTGAATATCAACCTGGATATGAATCATGTAGACTTGGAAAGGAATAACGGTCTGACTATCTACGGAAACAGTCCCAAGGATACAAAGATAGTCAGGGGAATCGTGGCGACGTTTTCTGATATTCATGCAGATTTGTCATCTAAGTACAGCGTAAATGTGAATGATATCCAGTCTACGGCTATGCCATACAACTCGGATCACGCACCCTTCGTCTATGAGATTGACAATCAACCAGACGATGGGATGGAATATGGCAAGGCCCTAGTGTGCTATGGCTCCGGATCCAGCGAGTACCACACTTATCTGGACACCATGGATCGATTCAATGAGGAAAGCTTGGCAGTCTCTGGAATAATATTAGGGTCATTCATCAGGTATCTTTCATACGGGGAAAAAGTCTAGCCAGTGTTGAGGCGAGATAAATTAACAAATGATTTCTGGATATTTTGCCATATTTATCCAATGTAATTATTACCATCTCAAATCAAATAAAACGAAACGGATATACGCTATCGATTGTCGGCGTAGTTATGGTCAAAATAGGAGAAACCGCCCCTGCCTTTACATTGAAAACAACTGACAAGAGTGATGTCAGCCTGTCTGATTACAAGGGCGAGAAAGTAATTTTAGCATTCTATCCTGGTGCTTTTACAGGAGTTTGTGACAAGGAAATGTGTGCCTTTCAGGATAATATTATGAAGTTGAACGATGCAGGTACTGTTGTTCTAGGAATTAGTGTCGACTCTCCTTGGGCTAACAGTGCTTTTTCAAAGAAATATAATCTTGGATTTCCATTACTGTCTGATATACATAGAAAGGTCGTCAAGAGCTACGATGCCTCATTTGTTGGCCTGGGCGGAATTGAAGGGTATGTTAGTGCCAACAGGGTTGTCATAGTGATTGATGGAGAGGGAATAGTAAGATATCGCTGGGACGCAGAGAATCCTGGAGTAGAGCCAAATTATGATTCAGTGGTCAACTTTGCTTCTGCCTTGTAAGCTGTGTCATTTTACTTCCCGGGAAGACCAATAGATGATAGTTACATGATTTCAGGCGATTGAATGCCCAAGAGTTCCAATCCGGTAGAAATGACTCTCGCTGTCAGGTCACATAGTGCCAGCCTACTTGTCATAATCTTATCATTTTCAGCCTTAAGTATTGGACAGGCCTCGTAGAACGTCGCAAATGCGGAAGAGGTTGCATGGATATGTGTGCAGAGTTTATGTGGGTGCATACTAGAGATCGATTTATCGAATGATTCTGCAAAATTAACGATACATCTAGCTAGCGTCTCTTCTTCTTCGGAAAATAGCCCTATGGAGGAATTTACTAGAGACTTCCGACTGACGGGTGAGAGAGAAAAAATACGTGATATCCTTGCGTGAGAATACTGGAGATATGGAGCGGTATTTCCTTCAAAAGAGAGCATCTTATCCCAGTCAAAGACGTAATCTTTGGCCCTATCAGTGGAAAGATCAGCATACTTTACGGCACCTATCCCTATCATCTTTGAGATCCTATCCTTATCTTTTCCTGTAAGTCTGGGATTCTTATCTGAGATGGCATTTTCCGCCCTCTTTATTGATTCTTTCAAAAGATCAACAAGTTTTACCGATTGTCCAGCCCTACTTTTCAGCATCTGTCCATTTGAATCGAGAACTGATCCAAAGTTTATGTGTTTGGCCGTATGTCTCTCATCCATGAATCCTGCCCTTGATGCAACTTCGAAAACCATCTCAAAATGTTGTTTCTGTGGAGTTCCGACGACATAAATTAGTTCGTCACATGAAATCCTTTCAACCCTATCAATGATACAAGCTAAATCAGAGGTAGAGTAGTTGAATCCACCATCCCCTTTCCTAATGATGACTGGGAAAGGTTCCCCCTCCCTATTTACCCACTTGCCCCCCAAATAGACTACGCTTGCTCCCTCGCTTTCTTCTAACATTCCTGATTCACGTAATCTCTCAACAACGGCTGGTAGTAGATGCCTGTAAGCAGATTCTCCCATAATGTCCCCATCATCCAGAAGTACTTCCAGCATCTCGTAGACTTCATTGAAGTAGCCAGTTGATACATCTACCAAGACTTTCCAAAGTCTGAGCGTATCAGAATCCTCGCCTTGTAGTAGAACAACTCTGGATCTCGCCCTTTCGGCGAACATATCATTCTGATCAAACTTTACTCTGGCCTCTTTGTAAAACTGATCAAAATCCGAGATTCCCTTTCTTGATGTGAAGCTGTCCTCTCCCAAATCTATCAAATGCTCAATTAGCATGCCAAATGGAGTACCCCAATCTCCGATATGATTCTCCCTAATCACTTCATGGCCCTTGAAAACTAACATTCGGACTATTGCATCGCCTATTACGGTTGATCTAAGATGACCGACGTGCATCTCTTTAGCCACATTAGGTGCTGAATAATCAACGACAATTTTCCTAGATTCATCTTTTTTTACACCTATCATTTTATCAGCTAAAAGTTCCATTGCTTTGTTAGCTAACCATTCAGGATGTGCCTTAAGATTAACAAACCCATTCATGGAGGATGTGAAGGCCAGTCCCTCTAACTGAGGAGCGATCGCATCAGAAATATCCTCTGAAACGTCAATAGGAGATTTCTTTAGTATTCTGGATAATGAATGACAAGGTATTGCAACATCGGCCATAGGTCCAACAGTTGAAGGCCCAATTAGATTAGAGATATCCCCTTCAGAGATACCTAATTCAGCGACAGAATCGTATATCAAAGGAGCGCAGGCTTCTATTAGATCCCTCATATTACACCTCAAGAAATTGGGTACCTCAATAGTGCCGCTATACCGCCAAATGCATCAAATAAGGTGGCACCTTCTTCCGTATCCATAGAAATCAAGGTCACGGAAGCCGAGGTATGGCCTGCTAATTGAGTCAATTCATCAATCAAATCCATAGATCTGTCTGCATCCTCCACGACATCCTCAGAGGAGCAATTTGCACATACTGGGATTTCCGATCTTCTGCTTTGAGTACCTTCCCATTCAGACTTACATTGCCTACAAACCCACATTACTCTCCTTTTCCTAACATTTTCTGACAGCAATAGCCTCTCAACTGCACCTTGGTCCAGAGCACTCCTAATCATCATCTCGCCATATGTGGCCTTTGGGTGGGCTTGCATTACTTCCCTCAAAAATCTATCAACAAGTTTTCTCTCAGTATCTAATTCTATTTGGTCCATAAGACCGCCTGCTCTTTGAACCAATTCTCTAAGGCCACTTTCATTAGAGTAACCTACATCAAAGAATGGTTCCCTAATTAATTTCTTAATCTCATGGTGAAAATAATCATTCTTCACAACGTAATCTTTGGTTGCTCCCGGACCTCCAATAATTATGCCCTGTAAATTTTCTATCATGGGAAGCCAATATGATGATGCTCTTTCTGCTGATTTCTTGAAGAATTTATCTGCTGCCTCCTCGATTAATCTCTCGAATCTCTGTGCGGACTGTCCTCCTCTGCCATGCTTTGAAGGAACTAATGAGGTAACATGCTCTTGGCAATGTAATCTCTTTCCACTAGCTAGTCCATACGCTGCTTCTGACCTGTCTATAACGAAAAGGCCGTATGCAGTCCTATCAATCAGCATCTCCTCAAGCTGACTAATCTCAAATGTAGATCCACATCTGTATCTGTAGGAGGTAAAGGCCTCGGGAGGATCATCGATGACTGTGGACATTAGTCTAGTTTTATTATTTCCAACAATGACATGTCCTACGAATAAGGCCATTCCTCTTTCTCCGGGGGTCTTGTAACGATTTAATGTGGCTATTGCTGATTCAATAGCATCGGAAACGTGCTTCCTAGTCAACTTAGACTTGATGTTTGCAGCTTGACCAGCTTCGTTGGAAAGTTGATGTCTAACATCGCTTATCATACGATCAGGAGGGACAACAACCGAAACTAGCTCAGTACCCATCCCCTTCATCGTAGACAGGTCCTCTACTGCCTTCTTGAGGCGTAGTCTCCTTTGCTGGACTTCAATCTCGTCGGATATGGCACTACCCCCAGTTAAAGGCCGGAGGGGAAGCATTTCAACCCTTAGACTCAGCTAGGGCAAAGGAATTGAAAGGGGCGTCCCAGCTCGATAGTCGATGACGACCGTGATTGTCGCACTCGGAGGGAGTCTGCTCCGCCCTGAGATTGAGGAAAGACATAGCTGGCTGGAGGGACTAATATCGGTAATTAGGGACAGGGTCTCTATGAACGACAGAATTGGTATCGTGGTCGGAGGTGGAGCGCCTGCCAGAGAGGGTATCGAGCTCGCTAGACCGATGATTACAGATGAGTCTCACCTCGATAAAATAGGCATTGCGGCAACTAGACTAAATGCCACTATTGTCAGAGAGTCACTATCAGATTCTGGAATTCCAGTTTCCGGTACAATTCCGAAGAGTGTTGATGAAGCTGTTCTTCTCCTTGAAACTCGGCAGGTAGTCGTTATGGGAGGGACAAACCCCGGGCATACTACAGATGCAGTTGCAATACGTTTTGCAATATCCTCTGGTGCTGATAAGTGCATAATAGCAACCAATGTACCGAAAGTTTTCGACAGTGACCCAAAATCGAATCCAAATGCAATTCCATTTGATTCCTTGACCCACAGTCAATTATTGGAGATAATAGGCTCTTCTGAACACACGAAGGCTGGAACGTCGCAAATAGTTGACCCGATTGGAGCTATTGATGCCTCTGAGTCTGGTCTAACCTTGAATATCCTCGATGGGAGAAATTTAGATCTGATAAGACAGGCAATTGTTGGAGGAGATTTTCAAGGAACAGAAGTGAGGGGTGGATAAAAGTTGAGCAGGGCCGATAGAATTGCCAATGCTGGTATGAGGACGGCAAAGGAAGCAAGAGAAGCGGCCAACAAAAGAAGGCAATCTGAAAGACGCAAAATCACGAATAAGTCCATAGATATCAGACCTCACAGGCACTGCGTTGTATGTTGGAAACCTATTTCTCTGGAGGTAGAGCCTGCGGTTTGTGACAATGAAGATTGTATTGAGAACAATAAGAAGAGAGAATCTTCTAGAAGACGGTTGACAATAATGCTATATTTATTCCCGGGGATTGCTATCCTATTGATTTTCTTACAGTTGATGTCTGGAGGGGCATAGGGGGGATTCATATGAATATGGTTAGGATATTATCGATACTTCCTGGTCTTGTGGGTGGCCTCTGCATATTGTTGGTTCTGGGTAGCCTAGTCGGAATAAACGTGGAAAATTCACGTACAGACGTCCCTATTGTACCTTGTACTGATGATTCGGTTGGTTGTCCTGTTGGAATGACCGGTGAAGACTTGGAAGTCCCTCCCGCATTCATACTACTAGAAATAAGCATGAAGTTGGAATGGGACGAGCCGGATAGAAGCTGGATCGGAGTCGTTGATGCGAAATATAAGGAAGAGTGCCCTCCTGATTCTAATGGTTTAACATCTTGTACTTCTGATGATTTTGATTTCATTGCAGGAGGTCCTGATTCACTGGATGGAAGTCTGGAATTTGTACTAGAACCTGGCAAATATCGTTTTGTAACCGCCGGAAAGGATGGCTCCACCCTTGATGAACAATTGGTCACTATTGAGCCTGAAATACATCTAGCTGGTTTTGTAGAAATATTACTTTTCACTATCGGATTAGCCCTACTTCTGGGCGCTAGTGAGATGGCCTTTCCCCTCAGAAAAATGTGGAAGCGTTTCAGGGATGCGTGAATTGAGTATAGATTGCTTGAATAACCTATTCCTATTCGGAGTGCTATGTCTGACAGGTGTCCGGGATGTGGTTCGAAAATGGATATTGGGGGCCTACCCATCTCCATTGGTGGCTTCGATATGTATTGCACAACGTGTGGACATATTTGGCACATAAACTAGGTCAAATCGTTTCTAGGCCAGTTATCCGGAAGGTTAAGGGGGTCAGATATTTCATCGACGGCTATCATTTCAACAAGTCTTTCCCTCAGATGTTCCATTCCTTCTCCCGTTACAGAGCTGATGGCAATTTTATTTTCAATTTCTGTAGATTTGTGCAAATCTGATTTACTATGGACAACTAGAATCGCTCTCTCTGACATCAAGCCACTTACTTCTTCGAGAAGACTCATTTGTTCTTCCAAACTAGTTGTCGCTTCTGACGTTGGGTCTATCAAAAATAACAGTACATCGCCAACATTCTCTAAGGCTGCTATTGCCTGCATCTCGATATTATTTCTCTCCACCATTGGCCTATCAAGAAGGCCAGGGGTATCGACCATCTGGTATTTTCTTCTACGATGCATAAAGTGACCAAGATGCAATTGCTTAGTTGTGAATGGATAAGCCGCTACCTCTGGCTCTCCGCTGGATAGAGAGGTAATCAAGGCTGATTTGCCGACATTGGGGGATCCAGCCACGACAATGCATGGTTCATTGGAGTCTATGGAGGGCAACTTCCTTAGTATATCTCGTGCCTCTCCTAGCCATTCAATTTCAGGAGAAATTTGCTCTATTATAGATGAGAATCTACCATATGCAGATCTTCTTGCCTGATGAAATCCGTCAATGTCCCTTAGTCTCAGAATTTTTCTTTGTGTATCGGCGGCTATCGACCTTACTCTCTCAGCACCCCATTGAATAGCTCCCAGACTCTTTTTGTAATTGTCATTCCCTACCGCGGCATCTACAAGGGCTTGGTCGAATTCTGAAAGTGCGTTCAGACTTGGCCATCTCTCAACATATGCTATGAGTGTAGTATCAATTACCGATGCGGCTGACTGTACCATCTTGTTCATCTGTTTCCGAACTCTATGGTACTTGTCGGGGTCTTCTACCGTATCCGACTGTTTACTGGCCTTTCTGAAAGCCTTATCAAGAATCTCGTCTGTTTTTAGGACAGTCGGGATTTTCCTCCATTCGATAGATGCCATGTGTCTTCCTGACTCTACGACCAGCCCATTCCTATTCAAGACAGTAGCCAGAAATTGTAAGGATTTTCAAATCATGCCCTTTTTCTACATGGACCTCGCCGTTAGCTCATGCCTGACATATCAAGTACACTGCCCGATTGGGCGATTAAGATTCACCAAGCCCACGGTTCACCTAAATTAGATGATATTCAGGATGTATTTCATGGACCTCTTTCTAGCCGTAGCGCAGGTCTGAGGAAAGATGATATCATCGAGATAATAATCGATTCAAGGGCAATTTCCACTGATAGCGAAAGTATCGCAAGAGGGATGTTAATTGGAACTACTAGGAATGCAGTGGAAATCATGGATGAAAACGGAGTTTTCAGATCTATAGCCCGAGATGTAATAGTAGAGGTAAGATTAATTGCACACATGAGAGTTCCATATCTGGAGGACAGGGAGATGATGACTTTCGAGAAAGAGGATATGAGGCGCAGATCGAGTATGCAAGAAAAAGCAGAGCAGTTGGCTGATGGCGGAATGGATAGTCACTTATGGGGTTGAAAAAATGGGCGGCTTAGAAAATAAGGAATGTGTGCCTTGTATGGGTGGAGTCCCTCCCCTGAATGAGGAGGAGGCAAGAAAACTGTTGGTGCAAATAGATCAGAATTGGAAGATAATTGATAATCGCCATATTGAGAGGTCATGGGCCTTCGAGGATTTTGTTGGAGCTTTAGAATTTGTAAATTCTGCAGGCGAAATATGCGAGAATGAAGGTCATCACGCTGACTTTGAATTTGGTTGGGGCAGAGTTAAGGTAGTTATCTGGACTCACAAGATTAATGGCCTAACCGAGTCGGATTTCATTCTGGCTGCTAAATTAGACCTTCTGGACTAGGAATTTCCATGACTTCTGTCCAAGATAATCTGAATGGTAGAAGAACTGTTTACAGATTCACAGAGAGAGTTGTGGAAAAGTCAAACCTTGAGATGGCATTCAAAGCTGCCAGTAATGCCCCTTGCCATAAGCAAACACACCCTTGGAATTACTATGTATTGGGCCTAGAGACGAGGCGCAAGCTTCTACCAACGGTAATCTCCATGGCCAGAGAGAAGACGAGTAAAGATGGCGGGGATGGGGCCAATAAATCTGTCAACAGAGCAGTTTCGAAAATTATGGATGTCCCTGCCCTGATTGCGGTCACAACGAAACTAAGCCCTCAGGATTCATTCAGAGAGGAAGAGGACTATGCGGCCACTGTTTGTTCTCTACATAATCTAGTGCTCTCGCTATGGGATATGGGCATTGGATCTCAGTGGAGTACTGGAAGTGTAACAAGGCACCCATCCACTTACAATGCGCTTGGGATTGACGGAGAAAAGGAGAGGGTTGTGGGATTTCTGAAGGCTGGCTATCCTGAGTCTATACCCAAGATAGAAAAAAGGAGTTCTTCTGATATTAGGAAGTACCTTCCCTAGAAAATGGTGCTAATATGAAGAAGGTAATTTACCCGAAGATTGGAGGCGTTGATTCCATAGAAATAATCGATACAGAGGAGCCACTGGCTGCAAAAGGGGATGTGGTTGTCAGAATTCATAGGGCGGGTATAAATTTTGCAGATTTGATGATGAGGCAAGGACTATACGGGGCAAATCCTGATTTTCCATTTACGCCTGGCTATGAGGCATCTGGAGTAATAACCAATACAGGGGAAGGAGTTGATGATTTTGAGGTTGGGGACAGGGTTCTAGCAATGACTGGATTTGGAGGCTATTCTGAGAAGATCTCAATCCCCAGTAAAAGAGTATTCAAGTTACCAGATTCTATAACTTTTGATCAGGCAGCTGCAATTCCGGTTACGTATGGCACCGCATATCATATTCTATTCCACCTAGGAAGAATATCCCCCGGAGATTCGGTTCTAATCCACCATGCCGCTGGGGGAGTCGGGACTGCAGTTGCTCAATTGTGTAAAGTCGCAGGGGCCTCGATAGTAATAGGAACGGCCTCTGCATCAAAGAGAGAGTTCGTAGAGTCCATGGGAGTCAAGTTTGTAGACAGAGAATCCGAGGATTTTGTCAAGATTTGCAAAGAAATGACTGATGGAAAGGGCGTTCATCACGCCATAGATCCAGTAGGCGGGAGTAATCTAATGAGATCTTACAATTCTGCCAGGAGAGGCGGGAAGGTATACTTCTTTGGTGCTTCATCTGCAGT
>DALC01000084.1 GCA_002499325.1 Euryarchaeota archaeon UBA538 | reverse complement strand
GGTCGCAGCCCCAATTCCTCAATCTTATGGAGAATCATGCCGGGATTGGGCTTACCGCAAATGTGCATTGGCCTGACACCAGTCGTAGCTTCGAAGAGGTCCATGTAAGCGCCGGTATCGGGCAGACCGCCATCAGGGGAAGGACATACTATGTCCGGATGACTTGCTACCATGGGCACCCCACTATGAAGGTGAATGGAAGCAGTAGACAGCTTCTCGTAGTTTATCTCAGTATCATACCCGAGCACGACATACTGGGGACTTTGAGAACGGGTTCTGATACCCTCATTTTCCAACATCTCCCTCATGCCTTCAGTACCAACTAGATAGGCCTCAGTAACCCCTTCTGTCTTAAGCCATGACAGAAGATCATGAGTTGATAGAAGAATGTCTTGCTCAGTCGCCGGAACTCCCATTGAGGTTAGCTTATCGAGATATTGAGACACAGACTTGCTGGAGTTATTAGACAGGAAGAACCTCCTTATCCCTCTCTGATCGAGGCGTTCCAGAAAGTCCAAAGCACCCTCGATAGGCTCTCCCCCCAGGTAGATAGTACCATCTAAATCTAGAAAAATCGCCTCTATCCCATCCAATGACTTACTCAGTAGGGGCAACTCATCACCTCAGGGCAAGACAAGAGTCTTGAACAAAAACCATGGATTCCATAACTCGGTCTGGGCGTCTTTACTGGCAATCATCTCTGACATCATAGTGCCAATCTCCTTCTTTTTATTCGCCTTATTGATGAACCAGCTAGTAAGTCGCTTCCACTTCATCATTTTCTGCAATGTCTTCGAATTCGAAAGCTCCTTTCCTAAAACATCCCACAATTCCTCCATGTATGCGTCCGAAGCCTCCAGTGTAAAGCCGTCTGAATGCAAGGTCTTATCGAAATGCTTGCTTGTCAATTTTGCTGAAAGTAGGGCGTTACCAATGCCCTCTCCACTAAATGGATCGACCAAGCTGGCCGCATCACCTACGGTCATGGCCCCTGCCATGGCTCCTCTCCTGGGTTGATGAGATGGAGGATTTTTCCTGGGAGACCCGAAAGGCAGTTGCCATCCCCTTGCAGAACCCTCGACCATCTTTGATTTTGCAAATCTATCTTTGAACCTAGGGTGTTCATTAATCAACCACTTCTGAGTTTTCTTAAGCCCTCTCCAAGACCCCTTCCTCTTGCCTTTCTTTTCCTCAGAGATTAGCATCCCAATACCTACGTTCACCACACCTTCACCAACCGGGAAGAGCCAGAAATAACCTGGTATGACCTCATCTACGAAATGAATCTCAATAGGGCCCTCATGATCCTCCAGCCCCTCCACATTCTCCCAGTACTCTCGATACCCTCCACAGAAGTGCTCATCATCTTTGTGAGGCTCACCGTGAACCTCAGTTATTTTTCTGGATACTGGGCAGTTATAGCCACCGGCTCCTATGGTGACTAGAGACTCGAACGATAATACCGGGGAATCCGATCTGGAACCCCCAAACTTTCCAGAGACTCCCTTGATGACTGTTATTCCACCAGCTGTTTCACTAAGTATCTCCTTTACTGTGAAACCTTGTATAACCGCCCCTCCATTCTCCTTGACTATCTCAGTGGCTTTCTTGAACATCATGTAGTCGAATTGTACTCTGGGTAGTGAATAACCGGACATCAGGCCCTTCTCCTCATAGCTCTCTTTGGGCAACATCACCCTTACTTCAGAACCACTCGAGCTGCCGAAGAGAATCGAATCGACCTGATAGTAAGGGGTACTCTGAACCATTGGAAGAACCCCTAGCTCCTCTACATGGGACAGTGATTTTCCTCCTACTGCATCCCCACATACCTTGTCTCTGGGCCAAACATTCTTTTCAATCAAAAGGACCTTGCAACCATTGAGAGCATTATATGCCGCGGCCGCAGATCCTCCGGGTCCCCCCCCAACAACGATAACATCGAAACTCGAGCCATCAGCTGGTACTTTGCCAGTATCGATAGGCATCTCCCACGATTCCACTGTCACACCTCGCACTAGCGAACACGCACTACTCATTCAAACTATGCCAATGGCTTCTTGTCGACTCACCCCCTCCGATAGTCATGAATGAGACGATTTCAGTAGTTCAAACAACCCTTCCGGGCGAATGGCTAGAGGCAGAGGTTGGAGAGTGGATATTCTCAATAATCAATGAAAATATTGCAGCCTGCGCTCAACGAAATTTAGTAGACTCCACATACAGGTGGCAAGACAAGGTAGAATATGGCTCAGAGTGGAGAATCCAATTCAAGACGTCCATCAATAAAACTGAGCAATTGATGACCAGAATCAATGACACCCACCCTTACAAATCACCTCAGGTAATATGGTGGGAGGCTAATTGTACCCAACAGTACCTCAATTGGGTTCAAGGGAGATAGGGGCCTCTCGGTAGCATGGCGTTGCGTTCAATACTCAAGCCGGCCAAGGATGTCCCCGTCACCTGGTGGAGCTCCACGGACCCAATGGAACCGAGGCCAAAGCCCTCTACTCTGCTAATATTATGTGTTGGGCTTTGGATATTTGGGACAGGAGACGCGGTTATCGTGGCCGCCGGTGTAGGCAATACTCCCTGGACAGTTTTAGCGGAGGGAATTGCATTGATGACGGATCGAACCATCGGCCAAGCAACATTCTTTGTCAGTGTTGCAGTTCTATTGTTGTGGATTCCACTGAGGGAAAAACCAGGGATAGGCACGATCCTAAATGCTATACT
>DALC01000055.1 GCA_002499325.1 Euryarchaeota archaeon UBA538 | reverse complement strand
ACTGAGAGCAATGCTTTGTCTGTGATTAAAGACTACGACATAGTCATCGATGGAACGGATAATTTTTCCTCAAGGTATCTTATTGGAGATGTATGTGAAATTTTAGGTAAGCCGTGGATATTCGGTAGCATCCATCGTTTTGAGGGCCAAGTATCGACATTCAATTTTGAAGACGGGCCCAACTACAGGGATCTATTTCCAAAGCCACCACCTCTGGAATTAGCTCCAAATTGTTCAGAGGCAGGGGTTCTTGGTGTCCTTCCGGGAATTGTTGGAACTATTCAGGCTACTGAAGCTATCAAAGTCATACTTGAAATTGGAGAAGTGATGAGTGGCAAGCTTCTGACAATAGATTCCCTAACAATGATTACTAGGGTCCTGTCATTCAGCTCTGACCCGGGAAGGACCCGTGTCTCTGGAATTGGAAAGGGGGGAGAATATCTGAAGTCTATATCGCCTGTTGAATTTGTTAAGCGCAAAAGTGAGGGTTGGAATCCGTTCTTGCTCGATGTTAGATCTGAATCAGAGGAGTCAATAACATCCCTAGAGGGCACTGATCTGAGAATCACACACACTTCTGTCCCAGGAAGATATGACGAAATTCCCACTGAGAGAGATGTCGTGGTATACTGCAGAACCGGAGGTAGATCTGGTGCGGTAGTGAGATTTCTGACCCAATCGGGATACGATTCTCGACGCGTTCTAAATTTAGAAGGCGGAGTACATCTATGGTCCGATACAGTCGATTCTTCAATTATCAAGTATTAAATACGGTTTTATTCATTTCAGTAACACGTTTTTTTACGGTATTTATAGTAAAATAATATGATTCATTAGGAAAGAAATGAAAAAATCTATGAATTGTGGTAGAAATCTGAACAATATTACGAATAATTGTTGTACTAATAATATCTCGGAGTATCATGTCTAGACGCCAGGGGATATGGAAATGCCCAAATTGCGGGAAGCATCAGGTTTGGAAAATAAGGAGTTCCTCGACAACGAAACTAGATAGGAAATGCAAGGAATGTGACACAAGGGTCAGAGTTACTCTAGATAGGTCTTCCACGGGCCAAGGAAGGAAGGAATCTGTCGAGGTATGGGAAAGATCGGTTAAATTGACGGATGATGAGCTGAACAGAGAGGTTGAGGTAAGAGATTCTCAAGAGGAGTTGCATACAACAAATGAAAATATCGTGAGGGAGGATGTCCATATCCAGTCTGGTTTGTCACAGATTTATGCCGATAAGTGGAGACCTCTGGAAAGCCTTAATTTCCCTAGTAAAGTAAGTTCCAAGCTAATTCGTTCGGAGCTCCTTAGATTCGTTTCAGAAAGAAATGAAGGATATTTGGACATTGTTGCCGGGTGTTGGGACTCAATGTCACCCCCCTCATTATTTGATGGGCATGAGTTCCATGAATTCAGTATTGAGTTTGAGGAAAAGATGCTTGAAAATCTGTCCCAAAGGATTCTAGAGCCACATTTGATTGATGTTAGGGAAATGGAAGTATTACCTAGAAGAAAAGGAGTCGCCCATATCGCTAGAAGGTCCACCAGACTAGTTCTTGATCTCCGGATTTGCCTACGCAGAATTGCACATTACCACTCCATAACAATTGAACAGCGTTTAGATTGGCAGAGATGGATGCTGAGAACGAGAGTGGTTGATGAGCATCTCAAAGATCTGTTTACCAATGGATTGGAAACTCAAGATGGAGGCAAGTTTACCGGTAAGGGATTCAGGTCAACGTGGCAGGAGGGAATAGTTGCGTGTGCGTCTGCGATGACAAGAGCGGTTGACCTACCCAGTTCGGATGTTGATTACGCTGATGTCATAGCCCCAATGATCAGAGATACCGGTCTAGCCATGGCAATGGGGCAGACTCCTACAGAGGTCTTTGCGGCACAGATGGGAAAGGCGGAATCTTACATGGACGGGGGGCATCCTGGATCAGGAGGACGGGACCTCCACATTGGAAATTGGGAGAAGAGAGTTTTGCCCCCGACTGCCCCCCTGCCTACAGCTAGTGCAACTACTACAGGAATAGCTCTAGCAGCACAGAGACTTGGAGTTTCACGTTTTCACCTGGCTCCTGTTGGGGAAGGATGCAGTAGCAGTGGCGAGTTCTGGGAAGCGATGAATCTCGCTGGTACAAGGGGACTGCCCATATGCTACATGATACAGAACAATCAGATAGCCCTGGACACATTCGTAGTTGGTCAGTCGGGTGCTGAGACCTTCGGAGATAAAGGGCCGGCGATGGGGATTCCCTCATGGACTATTGATGGTTCTGATCCTGGACAATTTTACTCGTCTACTGCGGTAGCCAGAGAGATCGCTGTGTCNNGACTCCTACAGAGGTCTTTGCGGCACAGATGGGAAAGGCGGAATCTTACATGGACGGGGGGCATCCCGGATCAGGAGGAAGGGATCTCCATATTGGAAATTGGGAGAAGAGAGTTTTACCTCCTACTGCCCCTCTACCTACAGCTAGTGCAACCACTACAGGAATAGCTCTAGCAGCACAGAGACTTGGAGTTTCACGTTTTCACCTGGCTCCTGTTGGGGAAGGATGCAGTAGCAG
>DALC01000089.1:7861-9404 GCA_002499325.1 Euryarchaeota archaeon UBA538 | reverse complement strand
TCGAAAATCTCCTTGTTGGGGGCATCTACTGAAACATAGAGCTGAGTGGGCAGTGGGTCCAGATTCTCAATTACCTTCGGCAGACTTCCATTGGTCACTAGGAAAGTGGAAGTTCCATGATTGTGACAAACCTCCAAGAATTCACCCAGTCTTGAGTACAGCGTAGGCTCACCGTTCAGAGAGATAGCAACATGCTTGGGATTCTGAGCTTCAAGAAACTTCTCCTTGTCAGCCTTCGGATTTCCCCCAAAGCCCGTCAGAAGTCTTCTGTGAGCTTTCACAGACTCTAGATACAACTCATACGGATCATCATCAATCTTGTTGAGTGAGTCTGAGTGAGGCTCTCTCCAGCAGTAGGTGCATCCAAGATTGCATGTATCCACATTTGGGGCCATTTGCATACATCCGTGACTTTCTATTCCGTAAAATGTGCCCTTGTAGCAAGAACGATCGGCAATCAGACTCTGCTTGGTCCAGTGGCACACTTTCACACCACCATGCTCGCCTACCAGCTGGTATTTCTGCTTGGAAAGCTTCGCCGCGATTCTAGGCTCTATTTTGGTCGCGTTTCCTTGCATAGTCATCCCCACTCCGTATCCCGCAGGGGGGACGTGTTGAGGAACATGCGTATGAGTAAGTAGATATCAACCCTCACTCGTACTTAATTCCGGTCCCATATGCAAAAATCTCTACTCCCCTGACAGTATTCTTACTGTTTGATGATTGAGGAGTCATGTTTGCAGTATCTATTCTGACGTTAATGACCTCGTCCCATCCTTCTGCTTCGGCTTGATCACGCAACCTCTGCATAACTTCGGCTCTACCAGCAGATATTACCTGCTGGAAGACAGTCACGCTCCCTCCAATCAGATTGTTGAAAAATCCAATCATTAGATTCCAGTGACTGGGTCCGAAGACACCGTTGGCGTGAACTAATCCTACACTGGAGGCATTTCTCCTATATCCGCCATCAATGGTATTCAGAATTTCTCTTCCCTTTCTCTGTCTGAGTGACATTTTCCTTCGATTCGCATCTTCATGCATCCTTTCTACATTTTTACTGCTGGATACCGCGCCCCATAGGAACATTATCGGGTAGACAATCGCCCAAATTATCCCAAATAGAGCTAGGACAATGAAAGGAAGTAGGAAAACGACAACGATCGGGAAACTCCTTTCGTCCCCCGTATCACTCTGAGCAGCCACATTAATCGAAAATAGAAAAAATGTCAATATGGAAAACATACAGAAATATCTGAAACTGACAATGGTGGTCTTCATTGTTTCACACCTATTCGTATTTGACCGCAGTTCCGTAAGCGAATAGCTCGGCGGCTCCAGACGTAATAGCTGAGGTAGCGAATCTGACATTGACAACTGCCGTAGCGCCAATTGATATCGCGTCCGCGACCATTCTTCCGACAGCCTCGTTACGAGATTCCTGAAGAAGCTCTGTGTATTGAGTCAACTCTCCACCTACAATATTCTTCAATCCAGCAAAGATATCCTTTCCAACGTTTTTTGCCCTCACTGTCGATCCGCT
>DALC01000089.1:6849-7422 GCA_002499325.1 Euryarchaeota archaeon UBA538 | reverse complement strand
ATCCATTCGAGAAGACTATTCTCTCGGTGCAACCTCTGGCTTGGACTTCATGGATACTAGGGCCAGGATCGCGAGAAAAACTCCATTGCAAATGATTATCTGACCCCCTCCTATTACTAATGTCAGGTTTTCTATGAAGGATAAATCAATCACTTCAACTTCTTCGCTGTTTCTAGCAAAATCAGGTATAAATCCGATCCTAGACATCATCCAAAAAAGTCCAGCACCACCCAGAGCATTAATGCCAATCCAGGCTCCAACCAGCTTTATACCAAGGTCCCTGTCACCTTTCCAAAGAACCACAGTACTGAAGAAACCAAGAAATGCTAGGATTGCACTGTGTAGTCCCTGCAGTTCTATGACCCCCATCATCTCATCGTAATACTCGACCAACTCATTCCAGAATACTTCATTTTCCTCCCATTCAGCTTTCTCCTCCTCAGAACCATCCTCTGGATAAGGCTCTATTTCCTCGAAATCATCTGGTAAGAGGGTATCAACAAGAACAGGCGATACAATAGCAGAAAATGTACCCAGAACCATGAAAAGAGAGATTATTCCCATGAAAATAGC
>DALC01000089.1:4633-6435 GCA_002499325.1 Euryarchaeota archaeon UBA538 | reverse complement strand
TGCCCATTAGCAAAATTACTCGAGGAGGTACGATAGAATCGTTCAAGTATCGATGCCATACGCCGTGCCTAATGGCGCAAGACGAGTTACGACAGGCACTTACCTTCGATGACGTACTTCTAATGCCTGCCGAGTCAGAGGTTCTTCCTGCCGAAGTTGATATCTCAACAAGCTTGACAAGTAAGATAGGACTCAAAATTCCAATAATATCTGCTGCAATGGATACAGTCACTGAGAGTGCTATGGCAATAGCCATGGCCCAAGCCGGAGGACTGGGAGTGATTCATAGGAATATGAGTATTGAAGAGCAGGCAGAAGAAGTCGCCAGAGTCAAAAGATTCGAATCTGGACTAGTCCTCAATCCGGTTACTGTCTCCCCTGACATGACAATCGGAGAACTAAGGCAAATGAAAACAAAGTATGGTTTCTCTGGATTCCCGGTTGTCAATGGAGGGGGAAGACTCGCGGGTATCATCACAAACAGAGATATCAGATTCGTAGAGGATGAGTCATCTAAAGTATCTGAGATGATGACTAGTGAAATCGTCACCGTCGCACAAGACTATGATCCTAAGGAGGCACAGAGGCTCCTACAACAGCATAGGATTGAGAAACTCGTCGTGATTGACGATGATGGTAACTGTGCGGGGATGATTACTGTCAGGGATATTCAGAGGACTAGAGATCACCCTGTCTCTTGCAAGGATGACCAAGGGAGACTCAGAGTCGGAGCGGCTACAGGTACCGGGGAAGGAGGCCTGACTAGGGCATTAGCTCTGATTGACGCTGGAGCCGACGTGATCGTTATCGATACTGCCCATGGACACTCTCATGGAGTCATAAATACTGTGGCTAAGCTGAGGAAGGCATCTCCAGATTCAATAATTATAGCCGGCAACATCGCTACTGGAGCGGCGGCCGAGATGCTAATTGAGGCTGGTGCGAACGCTGTCAAGGTGGGCATAGGCCCAGGATCTATCTGCACAACGAGGATAGTTTCAGGAGTGGGGGTACCACAGCTTACAGCCGTACAGAGTGTTGTTGAAGTCTGTAAGTCAAGAGGTATCCCAGTAATCGCTGATGGGGGCATTAAGTACAGTGGAGATATTGCCAAGGCCATCGCAGCAGGAGCAGACTGTGTCATGATCGGGTCTCTTCTTGCAGGTACTGATGAGTCCCCTGGGGAGACCATACTCTATCAGGGACGATCATACAAGGTCTACAGAGGAATGGGATCTGTCGGTGCAATGAGCAAGGGCGCCCATGACAGATACTTCCAGTCCGAGCAGGGAGATACTAGGAAGTACGTCCCGGAGGGAATTGAAGGAAGGGTCCCTGCCAGAGGCCCAGTGGAGAATGTCATTCATCAGCTAGTAGGAGGGTTGAGATCATCTATGGGATATACTGGAAATGGAAGCATTGCTGACATGAAGGAAGGTTGCGAGTTCGTTAGGATTACCAATGCAGGGCTGTCCGAAAGCCATGTCCACGATGTCGAGATAACTCGCGAAGCCCCTAATTACAGGAGATGATTCTCTGGAGGAGATCGTACTTGGTGGAGGTTGTTTCTGGTGTGTCGAGGAGGCACTAATCGGACTGAGAGGGGTATCTGAGGTTACTCCGGGATATTCAGGAGGACACGTTGAGAATCCCACCTATGAGCAGGTTTGCGGGAAGGGAACGGGACATGCTGAGGTAGTAAAGGTGATTTTCGATCCATCAAAGATAGACAGAATATCTCTTTTGGAGGTATTCTTCACATGCCATGACCCGACTCAGCTGAATAGACAAGGAAATGATAT
>DALC01000089.1:676-4296 GCA_002499325.1 Euryarchaeota archaeon UBA538 | reverse complement strand
AGGTGGCGTCTATACCCTGTCCGGCGTCCTGTTTATTTGGGTATTGAGCCCCATTCTTGATGTCCTCTTCGGAGAGTCGGATTCGCCTAGACCTCCCCGAGAGTCCGGTACTCCTTTTGAGAGACTACTCTGGGTCCATNNTGAAATGAGCGATGTATATTCCAGTGAAATTGTAACCGAGGTTTCACCACTCAAGAACTTCTATGTTGCAGAAAAATACCACCACGACTACTTCAAAAACAACCCTTCGAATCCTTACTGTATGGTGATCGTCGCTCCAAAAATAGCAAAGACTAGAGCCAGACACGCTCATCTGTATGAGTGACACTGCGCTGAGCCCGGAACCCTGGTCTGTCCACCTATTGGGACTCATAAGTCCCATGCTAGCAATCAGTGGAAATGTGTTAGGTGGCGTCTATACCCTGTCCGGTGTCCTGTTCATTTGGGTATTGAGCCCCATCCTTGACGTCGTATTCGGAGAGTCGGAGTCTCCAAGGCCTCCGAGAGAGTCCGGTACTCCCTTTGAGAGACTACTCTGGGTCCATGGAATATTGCACTTCGTGATGCTAGCGACGTTCTTCTACTTCGCCGCAAGCGAGGGAATAACCCGCTGGCTTTTAGCAGCGTCTCTGTCAACAGGCCTAGTTGCCGCCGCCTCGGCTATTGTTACCGCACATGAGCTAGGGCACCAGAGGCCCAAAAGTCCTGGCTGGAGATTGGCAAGAGCCCTTCTTTTCAGTATAAACTACACTCATTTCACTACTGAGCACAATCATAATCATCACAAGAACGTAGCTACAGACAAAGACCCAGCCAGTGCAACCTACGAGCAGAACATCTGGTCCTTCTGGATTAGAACCATACCCGGGCAGTTCTTATCGTCTGTGAGAGTGCACAACAGAAAGGGCAGAACAGGTTTCAGAAATCCATCATGGAGAGGTCTCGCCCTCCAATCACTGTGTATATCAACTCTGATTTTCTTGCACTATGCAGGGATTTACTGGGCGGCGCCAGTTCTAATTGGCTGGCTAATAGCCTCAGGTATTGCTATACTGACCCTCGAGTATGTCAATTACATACGCCACTGGGGGCTGAGAAGAGAGAACGGTGGAAGATTCGAAGAAGGACACGCTTGGAATACAGAGGCTAGATGGTCCAGGTGGAGTCTCCTGGAGCTGACCAGGCATTCTGATCACCACCTCCACGCATCTGTTCCTTTCTGGAAACTTAGGCCATACCAAGACGCTCCCAGATTGCCGTCTGGCTACTACGCATGCTGGTGGCCATGTCTATTTCCTCCACTGTGGAGGAGAATGATGAGAGGAAGGGCTCCGAACATCTGAGTTCCTACCATCCATCCACTAACACACTCTGGCTGAGCCTTCACTGGGGCAACCTTCAATTCTTAATCGGGATGCAACCATCCATGGTCGTTCCAAGAAGGGATGATGATGATGTCCCAACCGACAAGGCTTGGGCAATCCATGCAGCTATAATCGGTCTTAATACCGGTAATTTGCTTTTCAGGGGCTTAGAGCTAGATCCCGATGATCCTGGGATGATAACCGTGGCATGTTTGGCAGTACTAGCGGCCGCTCTACCTTTCCAAGCAATATTCTTCCTCATCAACTCCTACATACAAGAGGCCTCTAACGTACATGAGATAGAATTTATAATGCTTCAGAGGCTATCCTTGATATGTCAGACGATATCCTACCTCTCCCTTACAGCCATAGGAATTCTGATGTTTGAGACCCATGTGTATGTCGGTGGGAGTTTCTTCGCAGGTTGTATAGTGGCATTCTTTTTACTTAGGGCCGCGATGAATCAGGCAGAGGCATTAGCCACAAGCCATTCTCGTTAGTTCGTAGAGAGGTTGATTGCTGACCTTCCCTTGTGACTAACATGGCTGATGCCTTCGCAATGCCAAGCCTCCCTCCGGCTTCTCCTTGGGATGCGTACATTTTGATGCTCGCGATACCCTTTATTTTGAGACTAGTTTTTGTTGCTCCTCCATTAATAGACCTCATTAACACCTATGCTCCACCAGGCGAGAGAACAAAGCACATTAGGTGGTTCTTGACCAAAATAAGATCATTGCCTGTAAAGGGGTTCTGGCTAATATTAGTGAATGAGACCATGTCATTTATTTTACCAGCTATAGTCGCAATCGGTGCACGTTATTGGCTTGGACCAATTGGTTGGCCGTCATGGGAAGATACTCCTGATTTGGGAGTAGCTCTTCTCCTTCTTGCTGGGGCGTTATGGCTATTCTCAGATTTTTCAAAGGTCATGAGGTCGAGAAGAGATATTCTGTCAATTGCAAAGTATAATCTATCAACAGCCAAGATGGTGGTCCAAGGTGCAGTAGTAGGAAGAAATATACTCCAAAATGTCAGTGATTCTGGTATTCCTCGACCTTGGAGAGAAGTCATTGAAGTAGACTTTGAAGTAGATGGAGAAGCAACCATAGTGCCAGAAACTAACCCTATGACTGAGGTGATATACTCTCTATTAGACAGGGGTGCCGATGCATTAGAGGAAATCCTAGGAAGGGTAAGGGAACCAGCTACTGTCGTAATGGAAAGGCTGGACAGAGAGATACAAGATCGTGTTACTCAGAGAGTTCAAGCATCAGCAAAGTCACTATTTCAGAATGTCATTTTTTCAATTGCCCCAATAGTTGTACTAATTGGTTTGGACAGACTTATCTAGCATCTTCTTCTCACTGGGTGTAGCGAGTAATACCCAAAGCAGACCCGCCAATATTTGCAAAGTCCCAGTTGCTATAATCGTCTCCCTGAGTGTAAGTAGATTATTTTCCAGGATCAAACCAGCGGCTACTGTTGACAACCCCATTGTCATTGTGATTCCAAGTGAGTCAGTACCGAATACCCTCCCCAGCCACTCATCCTCACTCCTCTTCTGGAGCATTGTAGTTGAAAGTACCCAATTGACCCCACTTGCTGCGTGGGATATGAAAACATAGACTAGTATTATCGCTGTCCACTCAGAAACCGCTACTGCCATGTAGAAGGCGCCGCTAATTATCAACACCCCTCCTAGCAGATACGGCACTAGCCTGTCATTACTCATGAATCGTCTACTTACTATTGGTCCAAATCCTGAGCCAAATCCTCTAGCCATGTACAGAATACCTATACCTGCGGCGACATTCCCAAAACCAGCCTCCCTACCTATTAGGATTAGTAGAAACACCTGTGCACCCCCTCCCGAAGCCCACATGGCCTTCGCCAAGACCACTCTCCTGATAGAAGGCTTCGACAGGATATACTTCCATCCAGAAAGAATCTCTTCAAGCATAGCCCTAGGATTACTGGACAATCTCCCAGATTTCTCAGGACCTCCGTGCGGTAGGGTCATGATTAGAACAATAGCAACAAGAAAAGTTACCGAATCAATCCAAAGTGCAGTCTCTATTCCATATTGTGAGATGGTCAGACCGCCAATTCCAGCTCCTATTCCCATGGCAGCAGACCATCCTCCCGAAGATAGGGCATTTGCAGAGAGCAACTCCTCCTTTGTACAAATATTCGGAACATAAGCAGACTCCGCATTGGAGGATATTGCTCTACCGACGACCATGCCCATGCCAAGGA
>DALC01000089.1:427-601 GCA_002499325.1 Euryarchaeota archaeon UBA538 | reverse complement strand
GTCATGATTAGAGTAATAGCAAAAAGAAAAGTAATCGAGTCAATCCAAAGTGCAGTCTCTAATCCATATTGTGAGATTGTTAGACCCCCAATTCCAGCTCCTATTCCCATAGCAGCAGACCATCCTCCTGAAGATAGAGCATTTGCAGACAGCAACTCCTCCTTTGTGCAAATA
>DALC01000089.1:0-128 GCA_002499325.1 Euryarchaeota archaeon UBA538 | reverse complement strand
AGCAACTCCTCCTTTGTGCAAATATTCGGAACATAAGCAGATTCCGCATTGGAGGATATCGCTCTACCGACGACCATGCCCATACCAAGGAGGTATACAGATACCAGACTGTCCAGTGCACCGAGGGA
>DALC01000016.1 GCA_002499325.1 Euryarchaeota archaeon UBA538 | reverse complement strand
TTCTACAATAGGGCTAACAACCTCTCCCTGAAGTATCATGCATTTCAGCTACTTCCTGGTATTGGTAATTCAAAGGCTATTCAGATGGTCAAAGAGAGAGGAGGATCAGGATGGTCTTCGTTTGAGCAGATTGACAGCTCCTGTGGAATCGAATCAGTCAGACTACTAGCTGAAAGGTATCTGGGGGAGATGAACGATCCCTCAGAGTCTCCAAGCCTCCTAGAACTTCTAGTACGCTCCGAGATCTAGTCGGAGGTATTGTTTTGGAAGACTTAGATTCAAGAATGTTGGTGGATTTACTCAGAGACCGGATTAATCCTGATAGGAATCTGGGGCAACATTTCATTTTAGACGAGAATATCATTTCAGAAGCAGTAAATATGTCAAATCAAATTGACCAGGAAGTCACAAAGGATTCACATATCCTAGAGATTGGACCCGGGCCCGGATCACTGACCCTATTTCTGCTGAGAAAGGGTGCTAAAATAACCGCCTTCGAAATAGATGAACAAGCAGTATTGCACCTGAATAGGGTATTTGATACTGAGGACGACCATCTTTCCATAATACATGCTGATGCACTTACAGTTGACTGGCCAGAAGATATAACCCACATAATAGCCAATATCCCATATGGTATTTCCAGCCCTATCCTAGAAAGAATACAGTCTCATGTTCGTAGAAACCAGCTGAAATCTGTAGTTCTATTAGTTCAGGATGAGTTTTCGGAAAGGATGGCTATGAATAGAGGTCCCAGAAGCATAGGTCCACTTGGTCTATCGTTGTGGTTAGATTTTGTCGTTCACCTCGGATCAAAGGTACCGCCTAGTGCTTTCTCTCCTCCACCCAGAGTGAACTCCAGATTAGTAATGCTACAGCCAAGAGAGGAGGAGCCTCAAACAAAGGATAGAAAAATGTTCAGAATTATTACGCAGCATTGTTTTGCCAATAGGAGAAGGAAGATGAGAACACTCCTCTCTAGGCCACCAAAGAGAATCAGTAGAATAAGAGGCTGGCATAAGTCAAGATGGGCGCGACTTGTATTACAATTCAATGAGACTACTCCCGAAGGAATGAGGGTTGACTGGTTAGAAATGAGGCCGGATGATATGTTAATTGAGGAATGGCTATCATTATGTAACTATATTTCGGACTCCGAGTCTGAAAATTGATACTCCAATCATCGCCTTGATAGGTTCCCCCCCTCTCGGCGGGGCACGGTCAGTCCCCGGCCCGTCACGGATGGAGTGGAAAATATGGCAAAGAAGGACACCTATCTCGCGCTATTGAGAAGGGGAATAGACGAGAATACCGCGCAGATTCTATCAGATGGAGGAATCAAGGTCGGTGATCTGAAGAAGATGGACCAGGAGACCCTAATCAATAATTATGGTCTGAAGAAGGATATTGCGACATCTGTGATTGAAGCTGTTAAATCAGGTCCAAGAACATCCAGTAAGCAGAGGTTCCTCGCAGATGTTCTTTCCAAGGATGGAAAGCCAAAAGTCGATAAAATTGAAGAGCAGAGGTTCAAAAGAGAGCAAAAAGATCTGCTTGCAGAGCTCTTGGAGAAGAAAGAACAGCTTAGGATGGCCAGAGTAGAGGCTTTCAGAAATAAGAAACTTGTAATGAACAGACTGGGAAAAACGATCGAGCTCATTGTAAAACTTGAGAATACATTTGATGATGAGTCCAAAGATGAACAGCGATCCAAGATTAGAGATCAGTTAGAGACCCGAGGTCTGGAAGCGGCTAGGGACCATGAAATGCTGGAGTTGGTCGGAACCCCACAAGATATTGTTGACTTCAGAAGGAAGATTGCTCCAGTTCTATGTTTGCACGCCTGTCCTCACTGTGGTGAAGAAATGGATCCAAGGGGTGGTAACCTAATGGAAGATATGTCAGATTACGTTTTCATCTGCTGGGAATGTGATAAAGAATTCAGATCACCCATGGCAGAACACGTGGAAGAACGCCTCACAAACGGATCTAGAATTACAATAGATCCCAAGATTAAACCAAGGTTGCCAGTTGTAAAACCCCCGAAGAAGGTAGACAGCTCATCCGTTGTCGAGCTCATGATGAAGGACTTGGAGACTACCGGGGCGTCTGCAGAGGAATTAGAGGCCGCTGTAGAATCCAGCAAGCTCTCGGGCGGATTGATGGATATTGACGATTGGATAGACCAGACACTTGCCGCCAAGGGATATATACAGGCTCAGGAAGACCGGGAAGACTTCATCATCGCCACAGGGGCTGGAGCCACGAAGTTCAACAAGTGGATGAAGAAGGCCGGTTTACGGTTCAACAAGCAGACCGGAAGGTGGTCCAGAGGCGACTTCTGAGGAATCGCATGACCAAGGATACTCTCACAATTCGTTTCTTCAGGGGAGAATCTGAGATTGGAGAGGCTTCTCTGGTTGATGGTCAAACTATACTTGAGGCGGCCGAAGATGCAGGGGTCAATATTCCAAGAAACTGTACGTCAGGAACCTGTGGAACTTGTCTCGTAACTCTGATAAGTGGGCAAGTCCCACTTCCCAACGATATTCCTCCCGGATTGGACGAGTACCTGATTAGCGAGGGCGGAATACTGTCATGCTGTCTTTCTCCCACTTCATCCTGTGAGATTGATGTGAGGCCTCCATTATAGGTGAAATGAATGGTGGATTTCAGCGATACTAGATTTCTAGCTTTCCTACTGTTCGACATCATAGCTATTTCTCTGGCAGTTTGGTGGGTTTCGAGGAAACTAATGTCAAAACTCGAAGAAGTGGAAAACCGGAAAAAACGTAAAAAGTAATCTTTCCTTACTCGTTTACCGCTGCAGTCCACCTGTCAGAGTGTGGTATCCCTACAACCTCTATATGGCACGCTAGAATCCCACTTTGGCCACTGATAAGACTTCTGAGAGAAATCAAGTCATCAATGCAACAAGGACAATGAGGATGAGTTGGTTGAATCCACAACTGGACTATTCCCGAGTCATCGACATCAACTCCCCTTAGGATACTCTCATCTGTCAAGCTCTTCCCGTGGGGCTCCTTCCTGCCTCTCAACACTCTAGCCAGCTTCCTCTGTGCGATTTCCCTAGCTCTAGTCATATCACCACTCCGTGTAAAAACGAAACGTATCTCCTGCAGTAAGACACTCCATCCCATCAGATGTTCTAAACCACGTATCCTCGTTCCCAATTGAACCATCATGATGAATCACCTTAGGCTCAACGGCCATTGTTCCTCCTAATGGCAATGGTCTATCGAAACCCTTTGCCACGACTGGGGTCTCATCAAGCTCCAGGCCAACTGAATGACCAAGGAAGCTAGATTGATCGGGATACATCCCCATCAGATTTTCTGAATGACCCATTTCATCAGCAAGCGACCTTCCTATTTCCCAAGATTTTGAACAATCATCCCCTCTTCCCAGAGACCCAATAACTGAGTCTCTAATCTCGATCATGTCTTCAAGTCTAGAATGCCAAGTCTCGCTCAAAGTACCGGCACTGAACATCCTCGTACAATCAGAGACATAACCCCGGTGCAGATGAACTATGTCAACTAACACTGGCTCTCCTTCCTTCACCTTTCTGAAACCAGCACCTAGTGATGATATGGGGCTGGCTCCAATCCCCCCTATGGCTGAATCGAAGTAGGAAGGAACCGACCCAGACGGACCCGATGCAATCACAACTCTGTCACAATCCATGGGCCACCTTCTCATTCTTATCCTGCCTCCAAAACCATATTCCCTACTAACACTGTCCGCTACAGATGCGATCTCCAACTCAGTCTTTCCAGCGGTTCCTACTTCCTCCACAGCTTCAAACATCTTCCTGTTAATCACACCACTTTCACGATGCATGCTAATTTCCCATTTTGACTTTACTTCTCTCAAGTTGTAGAGTAATGGGGTACAGTTCTCGATTTCCCCACTTAGGGACCCAATTCTAGAATTAATGAAAGAAAGCCTCTCGGCTGGTATTTTCCCACTCAACATTGAGGGTTTATTCGAACAACCCCTCTCAATCAAGGAATCTTCTAGAGCACCCATTCTCGGTTGCAACATGGTTTCGTGAGGACAATCATTCCCTCCTGATTCGAATAAAGCTCGTCTTAGTGATCTTCTTACCCAATGCGTAGTATCAATTCCAGAACCATCAGCTCCAATCAGGAGAATGCCATTCTGCCTTCCTCCTGTCAACCAGTAAAGCTCTACTGGATCATCGATTAATGCACTTTCCATACCATGATCAGCCAAGGACTTGGCAAGCCCCATCTGACGTTCCTCTAACTCAGTAACAGGAACTCGCCAATCATCCCCGTCGGGTCCTGAGATAAGATCCACGTCCCAGTCCATGTGCCTCTTCGGGGCCTCCTCGTCAAAGGTATTTGGGAAGATGAATGTTTACAGGGACCCCAATGGCCATAGGTGAGAGTACTCTGGGGCCCACTGTGACAGGAGTTCTGTCGCTTGATGACGTTTCCCTTGAAGGGAAGACTGTGCTTCTTAGAGTCGATGTTAATTCGCCTATTAATCCTGAAAATATGGAATTCATGGATGATAGGAGATTTACTGAATTCCTTCCTACTCTAGATGATTTGTCATCATCAAAGGTGGTTATATTATCACATCAATCCAGACCNNGCCGCAGGAAATGTAGGAACAGCAACAAGAACAGTTATTGTTGAGGCTGCTGTTGCTGCAGGACCAAATAATTTAGTAGTAAATAGCGTAGCTGCTCCTAATGTTGCAAATAATATTAAAAATACATTAAGTTTTAGTTTTCCACAAA
>DALC01000096.1:18172-18370 GCA_002499325.1 Euryarchaeota archaeon UBA538 | reverse complement strand
GTCCCTTCTGTTCTCCTCTGGACTGGTTGCTCCGGCATCTCTCATCATATTTACATCTGCACCGGCACAGAAATGCTTACCCTCTGATTTCAAGACTAATGCTCTAAAGTACGGTGTTTCATTTGAATCCTCCAGAGAGTTATTCTTAGCGACAGATCTCGATGAGGTCCAACTGATTAAATCAATCAACTCAGATAT
>DALC01000096.1:5146-17876 GCA_002499325.1 Euryarchaeota archaeon UBA538 | reverse complement strand
GATTAAATCAATCAACTCAGATATTAGCTGCGCGTTGAGAGCATTGAATACCTCTTTTCTAGAAATGGTAATTATTGCAACCGGACCCTCTATTTCTAGATAACATAGCTCCGTTTTCGGGACTTCATCGCTGATTGTTTTCTCCATAATGTCACATCCTGAATACTCCAAACTTGTTATCTGGAAGCTCAGCATTTAGGGAGGATGAGATACAGAGTCCTAGGATATCCCTGGTATCCCGGGGATCAATTACCCCGTCATCCCATAGTCTGGCAGTAGAATAGTAGGGGTTACTCTCTCTTTCGTATTTCTCTCTAATTGCCTCTGGGTCGGCATTTCCAACAGTGGAAAGAACACTTGCTGCCTGCTCCCCACCCATCACAGAAATTCTAGCATTTGGCCACATGAAGAGGAAGCGTGGGTCATACGCCCTTCCGCACATACCATAGTTTCCTGCACCGTGTGAACCGCCAATGATAACTGTGAACTTTGGCACGGGGACACATGATACAGCTGTCACTAGTTTTGCTCCATCCTTGGCAATTCCTCCTGCCTCTGCATCTCTTCCAACCATGAATCCCATGATATTCTGCAGGAATATCAGAGGAATTCCCCTCTGCCCACAGAGCTCAACAAAATGAGCTCCTTTCAATGAGGACTCAGAGAATAAAATTCCATTATTCGCTACTATGCCCACTGGATAACCGTGTATTCTCGCAAACCCACAAACCAATGTCGTACCATATCTCTGCTTGAATTCGTGAAACCTGCTTCCATCCACAATCCTTGATATCACTTCTCTCACATCATAAGGAGTCCTATTATCGGTAGGAATTATCCCCATCAGGTCGCCTGGATCATGATAGGGATCCTCGGTTTCCTTTGAGTCTAATCTTACCTTCTTGCCAACATTTAGATTCTCAATAATATCCCTAGCAATCTGTAGGGCTTCCTTCTCGGTCTCTGCGTGATGATCAGCTACTCCGGACTCTCTGGTGTGTAAATCGGCGCCGCCCAAATCCTGAGCGCTGACTTCCTCTCCAGTTGCTGCCTTTACTAGAGGCGGACCAGCTAGAAATATCGTCCCATTGTCTTTTACGATTATTGACTCATCGCTCATCGCGGGGATATACGCACCGCCTGCAGTGCAAGATCCGAGTACAGCTGCGACTTGTGGTATTCCCTTGCTTGATAGTATTGCCTGATTTCTAAAGATCCTACCGAAATGCCCCTTATCTGGAAAGACTTGGTCTTGTAGTGGAAGAAATGCCCCTCCTGAGTCGACCAGATATATGCATGGTAGGTTATTTGTTTCTGCTATTTCTTGTGCCCTGACATGTTTCTTAACAGTCATAGGATAGTATGACCCGCCTTTTACTGTAGCGTCGTTGGCAACGAAAATGCACTCCTTTCCATGAACAACACCTATTCCAGTAACTATTCCAGCAGAGTGGGCTCTCCCATCATACATCTCATAGGCGGCCAGTGTCGAGAGTTCTAGAAAAGGAGTTCCTGGATCACAAATTTCCGATATTCTATCTCTTGGCATGTTCTTTCCCCTGGATTCGTGTCTCTCGACATATTTCCCTCCTCCTCCACCTCTGGCGATTTCCATCTTTTCACTTAGTTTTGCAATCAGAGATAGGTTATGCTCCTTTCTTGATGCGAAATCATCTCCAGATTTGTCCACTCTGGTTGGCAGCCTGTCCATGTGAATCATATCCGTGATGATGTGCGAGTCTTCAATTGAATGGAGTGAATATCCCTGATTTCAAGGTTCACTGACCAATTACTAGTCTTCCGACACCTCTCAATCCAGGTGCCATACCCACTACTAAAATCATGAGTCCGACAAGCAATCTAAGGTGTTGTTGCCTATTCTCAAAGTTCGCATTAGCAAAAAACCACCAGATAATAATACCAAGGCCTGCCTTTACCATTGTAAATCCAAATGTGTCACCAAATTCCTCAATTATTCTTGCTGATAAGAGGTGCTTCTCGTCATATCCGAAGTACTCAATTCCTATCCATGTAGCCAGACCATCCATCACCTGTCCGGATACTGAAAGAAACACAACTGGATATGCTAAGACTGCTTTATTCCTATTCTCTTCTATGAATGTCTTATCCTCAGAGACGAGATCTTGGTAGTCTAGCTCGGATATTCCCTCAGGGAGAATTCCAGCAATAAACCCTCTTTGAGAAAGTTTTCTGGAAGACTCTATGCCAACTGAGAACATTGTATAGCATAATAGTAGGGGCACTCCTATCACAATAATCAGTGGCCATAGAGAAAGTTTGTCTTCTGGGAGAATCGACGCGAAGGATACCAGAGCTCCAAAGAAAATCAAGACTCCTCCACAACCAACTAGGTAAACAGACTTCTGAATATATGAGAATTCGGAGATTGACTCTCTAAAAAAGATGGGTAGCATGATCGCTGAAAATCCAATTACTGCAAAAACTGTCAAATCTAGTTCGCTCCCTACATCACTGGAGGAAATGGAATGACCAAAGACAAGGAATTGAACAAAAATCACTATCATACACAGTGATTCGAGAATCCTATCCTTCTCCAATTCACTAATTTTAGATCCATAATTCCTGATATGATAGCCAATCGAACCAGCGATAATGACCCATAATGCTGTCTGGAAATGTATACTTGGGCTTACAAATAGAGGGGCCATCGATGAGTCGAACATATCAGCATCTTCGACAACCTCTCCAAGTGCGGCCCAGAAGACGTATGGAAGTAGAGCAAGCAGTGTAGCATCACTGGGATCGATATCAAGAACCCTGAGCCATGCGCTAAGAGCCGCAACGAAAAGAGCCAGTACCACTGCATAAGTGACTGTGTTGGTCACATTGTACCCAGCATCCCCTCCTGATTCATCAAGAACAGGGTTGACGTAGTAATTAGTCACGAAATCTGTCAATGGATTTGTGATATCAAGAATATTAAGAAAGAGTGCTGAGAAAAGTAAAGTCGCGATGGCAGAAAGGGCGTAGATAGACCACTTTTCGTAGTCATAGAGTACATTATAGCCACCAGTCATATGACTACGAAGAGGTTCAGGACTTAGAAATGGCGGAAGAGTTCACTCCTCTTCATATGTGATTTTCTCATCTTCCGCTAGTTCCAACATCTCTTTCACCGCTTCGGAGTCTTCGGGATCGACCTGGGAGTCCGCCAGTCTTCTCTCCCTTCTTCTTCTAGCCGCAGAAAGGCCGGGAACAAGTGAGTCGAAGGGAGATGATTTCTCACTCCTCTCTTCATAGGTCTCCAAGCTTCTAGATCTGATGCGTTGTCTTTTTCTATCCTTCTCAAGACCATGCAGTACGCTACCGTGTTCAGCCCCTCTTAGAATGGACTCTATGGCCGGTTTGGCAATCTCAAGCCCCATATCGTCCCCGATAATTATCACTGAGGAGCCATATATGGCTATCTCGGTCCCGGAAAGATCCTCTATCCTGCTTCTGATGAGTCCGTTTCTACCTATCAGCCTACTCCTCATTCTCCTAATTTGGTTTGGTTGCCTACCAACCCATTCCCTAATATCGTACACCTGAAGGTGTATTTCGTCCTCTAGAAGTTGGACGGCTCTTTTGGGGGATAATCCCCTTCCTATGGCGAGTATAACATCAGGAGTCTTCATCCTGATTACTGGGTCTACTTCAGAATCTGCCCAATCTACTGAGATTTCTCCTGTTCTGGAATCTATTTCCAACTTCGCTCCGCAGGCCTCTTCGATCATCTTCCTGGTTGCCCCGCCTTTGCCGATTATGACCGCTATACGATCCTTAGGGATGCGGGCAACTGGTTCCACGGACCAACCTAAAGGGCCTCTCTCTTTAATCCCCGCCCGGGAGGGGTTGTAACTCAGGTACAGGCTCTTCCAGGACCCTAAGCATACAATCTGCTATCTCGATGTCATATCCTTGTTTACTGATCCAATGAACTAGTCTGGAAACGTCTCTTACTAGAAATTCCTCAGAATGTGGATGCTGATCAGTCACACCTTGACCTACATCAATGAACCATGGTTCTCCATCATGCCAGAGAATATTGTACTCACTTAGGTCAGCATGAACCAAATTAGCCTTCTGCCATGCGACTGCAACCATATCTAGCATTTCTGTGAATGTCTCGAATTTTTCCTTTATCTCGATATCACGTAGCCTAGGTGCGGCCCCCTCCGAGCCAATTAGCTCCATCACTAGGACATTCTTATGATATGAAATTGGGAGTGGGACCCTAATTCCATGTTTTCTCATTCTCCTTAGATTTCTGAATTCTTTTTTCACCCATATATTGACCAGTTCCCTATGCCTCCCAGATAGTCCACTAAATCTTGGATCTCCATCGATATACTTGGCTAGTCCTTTGAAAACAGCATTAGTAGTATGAAATATCTTTACAGCAACTGCACCGTTAGCAGATGTGGCATGAAATACGTGAGCTTCTTTACCTCTTGCAATGGGGTAGTCGATTGTCTCAATATCTCCCTTTTGCATCAGTTTGTGTACAGCAAGGAGTGTTGACTTGTCGAAAACGGCGTCGAATACTCTCTTGTCCACCCACTCAAAGGGGCCCTTACCCAGGACTCCTTGAAGTCCGTCTTCAATTTCATTGAATATTTTCTTAAATCTTGGTTCGGACATCCAATCATGCTTAGTCTGGGATTTCATTATTGCGTCCGGGTCTTCCTCCCAGTGCTCATCAAAATCCATTTTCTCACCCAAAGAATGAGTCTATGTCGTCCTCATCGTTACTTGTAGCGGGAGAATCCTCTACCTTTTCGATAAATTCTTCGGGGGGGTCGACTGTTTCTTGAATCTCATCATCAAAATCATCTGAATTATCTTCTTCTTCCAAATTAGTTTTTTCTTCTGATAGGCCGAAAAGATCGACAATTTCTGGAAGAGCTCCCTTTCTTGAGAGATAGAGAGACTGAGTCTTGGTATACCTCATGCATACATTTGCTTTCTCATCCTGAAAATCCCATGGTTGTATGACAATGAGATCTCCCTCTCTGACCCACTGCCTCCTCCTCATCTTTCCAGGGATTCTAGAAATCCTGCTTAGGCCATCTTCACAAACTGCCCTGATTCTTCTTCCACCTAATACCTCATCGGCAATTGCAAACATCTCGTTCACCTTTCTGTTTGGAAGGGGGACCCTGATTCTATCTCCTGATCCGGACTCTAGCTGAGCTAGTCGCTCGAAATCGACCTTCTCCTCCCTACGTGCCACGTGACTCCGTCGAGAGTCACCTATGTGAAGTTGAGCATCATCACTCATACATGAGTGAGTCTATTGCTGAGGAAACTGTGTCCAATAGCCACTCACTAACAGGTCCAATACCACACAGTACAGTCAGTAGAGCGCAGGCGAAAATAGCCATTCTCAGTGAAGGAGCCGCTCTAAGTGATTTTTCACTTGGCGGTTCTTCAAAGAACATTACTAATCCTATTCTGAGGTAATAGAACAGAGAGAGTGCGCTATTCAGTACGATTGCCGCTGCTAACCAGAATAATGGATCTACAGACTCAGCCCATGAAATTACGTCAACGCTACTCAAAGAGCCAGTGGATGCCGAGGTCGAAACTATCCCATTAATCATCAGTAGTTTCGAGAGGAATCCTGACAGTGGCGGAACTCCTGCAAGAGAGAGAACAAACAAAAACATGGAACCTGCGATTAGAGGGTCTCTTCTTCCTAAACCGTAAAGATGTTCTATCTGATGTCCCTTTCCTTCGGTTTCTAGTAGAGCTAGAACTAGGAATGCACCCAACTTAAAGAGTACTAGAACGAAAAGATGGAATGAAACAGCCGTAAGAATAATTGCGTTTTGATCCGCACTTGAGATTCCACTTCCCACTACTGCAATAGCGGCTAGCATGTATCCCGCATGAGCTACACTGGAGTAAGCAAGCATCCTTTTTGGGTTCTCACTGGTTAATGCAGCTAGATTCCCCCAAGTCATTGTTACAATCGCGAATATTCCCAGTGCAATCATCCAAATTGCCTCAGAGCCATCTGGAACTGTAATCATCACAAGGACCCTGAACAATGCTAAGAATCCCATGGCCTTGGATGCTGTAGCAAGGAGTCCTGATACTTGGGAGGCCGCTCCAGAGTATGCATCAGGAGCTGCTAGGTGGAATGGGGCAGCACTGACTTTGAAGCCAAATGCCACTAGCATCATACCGATACCAAAGGCTGCGAAGGGGTCTACGCCATCCATTGAAAGCCAGCTTTGTCTCAATACTTCTAGATCTAGACTTCCCGACCAAAGATAGAGCAGCGACATTCCGTAAATGCCGATAGCAGAAGCGACCGACCCCACTATGAAGTATTTCGCACCCGCCTCGCCTCCCGTGCCGTCTTCCTTGTGGAAAGCAACTAGGACATATGTTGATAGAGATGCCAGCTCAATACAGACTATGAGCATGAACAAATTTGTTGCCATGGTCATCATGGTCATACCTAGGCCAACCATAATCAGGAGAATGTAGAAATCTACCTGTCTCCGGTTATCTATGAGGATGGAGATTTTTCTATCGAATACCTCCTCTGAGTCTGAATCTTTTGGGATAAGCGCATTCGTCTTTGCGGGGAGCCGGTGAGTAGTTGCAATACTGACCAACAGTAGTGCGGCTAGGAACATGGTTGAGAATAATCTACTGAAACTATCGACTAGTAAAATTCCTCCAATCTCACTTGGTGATTCTGATATGAGCAGTAATGAGGATAGAAGAGCTATGGAGAATGTCAGATTTGAAATCCTGTTTGGCATTCTTGGATCGTTAGTCAGATCAAATCTTGATCCTCCCAATAGTACTGGTACTCTAACGGATGTCAGAGGCAGTCTAAATTTGGCATCACCTAGATTAGGGACGACCACAATTGCGATTAGCCCTAGGAGCATTATTAGTTCAGGCATCATGGATGATGCAGTTTCTGAATCGAGAGAAAGCTGACCTATCGAATTCAAGGCTTCACCCCCTCTGACTGCATAGCCTCAACCAAAGTATCGATTAGGAATCCAGAGCTCCATTCTGACATCATATCCCAAAATATGAATGGGAGTATTCCAAAAACGATAGTAAGTGCGCCTAGAATAATCATTCCAGAATTTTCATGCCATGAGATATCCCTCGGATCTTCCCCATGAAGGGTATCTGGGAGAATCCCATGATGAGGATCATTAGATTCAAAAATGGTCTTCTGCATTGAAGTAAGATAGTAGACTGCAGTGATAATCAATGTCAGAGTTGGAAGCAGTACGAGCCACCCAAATGACATCCAGAAGGCAATCAGTATTGTTACCTCAGCCACGAACCCTGCTAAGAGTGGGAGCCCCAAGCTAGCCATCCATCCAAGCATCATGTGTGCGGCAAGCCATGGACTGTGGTGTGCTATTCCTCTCATAGAGCCTATTTCTAGTGTGTGATAATGATGTTTGAAAGCGCCAGCAACAGCAAAGAGAAGAGGGCTGATGATACCATGTGCGAACATCATGAATAGGGCACCTGCGATTCCCAGCGGTTGCATTGTAGCAATTCCAAGGAATATAAGTCCCATGTGAGATACCGATGAGTAAGCCACCATTCTCTTCAGATTAGTCTGACCCATGCATACCCAAGCCCCGTAAACTAGGCTGGCCATTCCGAGGAAGATTAACAGAGGGATGAATGCGACCGTGGATTCAGGGAACGCAGAAACCGCTATTCTCAGGAAACCGTATGCCCCCATCTTTAGCATGACTCCTGCAAGTAGCATTGAGCCGGCCGTAGGAGCCTGCACGTGAGCATCTGGAAGCCAAGTATGGACGGGGACGCTTGGCATCTTTGTTGCAAATCCAATTAGTAGTAGTAACCATACGAGATGCCTGAGGCCCTCGCTGGGAATGTAATCAGACGAGGCGATCATGACTGACATATCGAACGTGTGCCCAGTAATGGTGCCTGATGATTCAACAGCTGGAGTGTAGAAATACATCACTAAAATTCCAACTAGCATAATCACGCTGGCCGTGAAGGTGTAGATGAAGAACTTCATTGATGCGTATTTCCTATCCTCGCCACCCCAGACCATAATTAGGAAGAACATTGGAACCAGCGTTAGCTCCCAGAAGGCGTAGAAAACAAACATGTCAAGAGAAACGAATACTCCAATCAGTGCTCCTTCCATCATTAAGATCAAAGGATGGAAGAGATGGCCTTTCTTAGCGTCCCACTCGACAAGCATTGAGATAGGAATCAGTAGGGTAGTTAGCCATATCATTGGGAAGGAGAGGGCGTCTGCTCCAACCTTCCAGTGAACTCCAATGGAAGGAATCAGAGCGAAAGCATCGTTGGTTAAAGAGTACCCCGAGTTGTAGTCAGTCCAGTCCACGTTTCCAATTTCTCCAAAGAATATCATGGTCGTGATGGCTAGCATTGCTAGAGAGACTCCCATACTAATAGCTCTGGATGCCCTGGCGAGCCCTTCTGCAGATCCAGAAATCTTAGGGAGTATCAACAGAGCGAGACTGACTACCAATGGAACAATCGTAATTACTGTTAGTGGATCTGATATCACGAGTTAATCCCCCATAACAGAGCTATGATACTGAGCATCCCTACAGTGGCCATTAGGATGTAGTCTCGCGCACTTCCGGTAGTCAGATTCCTGATCTGAACCGAGCCGAGAACTGATTTTGACTCTACCTGCTTAACCATGCCGTCGATGACTTTCCTATCGAACCAAGCTGTGAATTCTGAGAATGGTATGACTGTTCTAGCCAGTATCCCTTCGTATAGATCGTCAAAATAAAGTCTATTTTGAAGAGCTACTGATAGATCAGATTCTGATAGTTTACTGACATCTTGACTGCCAAACTTGGATGAAAGTGAGACTAGCCATGAAACAAAGGGTGTTGAGGACTCCCCTTCTGATAGCTTGCCCCCGTGTATCCTGGCGGCAAAAACGGGGCCCAGGATGAATGAAAGGAAGATCGTAACCCAGCCAACAACCCTGAGATTCATCTTATCTGGAAGAAATGCGTACTCCAATTTGTAAATTATCGATTCTATTAAGGTTGATTTCTTGAGCTTGAGGTGCCCCGAATAGTCGTAAGCAGATGCAAGATAATCTGTAGCACCCAGAAGTGCAAAGGCAAAACCTCCGAGAGCAGTTATGATGGTTAGAATAACTAAGGGAGTTTTGATCCATGGTGTTTCCTCATGGACATGATTCACTACCTCTGATTTAGGCGACCCAGCGAATGTCATAAACCACATTCTTGACATGTAGAAACCTGTCATTCCTGCAGTCAATAATACCAGAATCGCTGGCCCTATCATCAATGGCTCGTGCTCAAGAGCGGCAAGCCAAGTCTCAGCTATTATCCCCTCTTTTGACCAGAAACCTCCAATTAAAGGGATTCCAATTATTGACATCGATCCAAACATCATTGCAGTGGCCGTAACAGGCATCTTCGATGCTAGGCCCCCCATGTTCCTCATATCTTGAGGATCGAAGTCATGACCGTGTCCTTCACCATGACTATGGTGAATGTGGTCATGAGCATGATGCATTTCATGGATTACCGAACCACTCGCCATGAATAGCATCCCTTTTGCCATGGCATGATTGAAGAGATGGAACATAGATGATCCAAAGACCACTATGGCAGCGTGGTGTTCATCATTATTGTAGAACCAGATTGCTGAACCAAGGCCTGTGAAGATGTAAGCGAGCTGGCTCATCGTGGAGTATGCAAGTACCTTTTTTATATCATTCTGAACGAAGGCGATGGCTGCGGCCATGAATGCGGTAATTCCACCTATGTATGCGATAATTAGTCCGAGTTCTTCTAGACCTGGAACTCCATGGTGTCCAACGTCAACAAATGGTACCATTCTAGCCACTAAGTAGAGTCCGGCATTCACCATTGTCGCGGCATGAATTAGTGCGGAAACTGGAGTTGGTCCTTCCATAGCGTCTGGAAGCCAGACGTGTAGGGGGAACTGAGCTGATTTGCCAACTGCTCCTATGAACATCATCAAGAGGGCCCAGAATAGCTTGTTTGAGTCCACCATTCCATCTAGTGAAGGATCGTGGAATATTACAGAGAATTCCAGTGATCCATATATGTCGTATAAAATGAAGAGTCCTATCATCAGGAAGACATCACCCACTCTAGTAGTTAGGAAGGCCTTCTTGGAGGCATATGCCGCACTGTCCTTCCAGTAGTAAAAACCGATTAATAGGTATGAGCAAAGACCCATTACTTCCCAGAATATGAATAGCCAGAGGAAGTTGTCAGCAAGAACCATACCAAACATACCCAAAGCAAAGAGTACAAACTCTCCATAGAACCTGTGATTCCTGTCCTCATTGATTGGATCGGTATTCATGTAGCCAAGGCTGAACCAACAGATTAGGAAGCAAAGGAAAGTAGCCACGAAGAGTATCATCAGAGTGATGGAATCTATCCAAACTCCCATTCCAAGTATCTTGGTTCCCGATGTCAGCGTGTAATCTGACTGCAGAAGATCAAAAGATACCCACTCCAGCCATTGTGTGATACTCTGCTGATCATTGAAGTCAGGCAAAGAGTCTACGTAATCGTAGACTAACCACAATGAAGCAGAGAGTGATGCTGCGAGAGCTCCTAATGCTAGTATTCCGCCTTCCTTCAGCTTATCTTTCCAGTATTCTGTTCCATTGTAAATCTGACCTGCGATGAGTATTACAGGGAATGTCATGAAAGGGATTGCGACTATCAATATTGAAGCCTCATAGGATTCCCACTCCAGAATGTATAGCGCTGGAACCACGGCCAGGAATGGAAGAATGAACACCAAAAGTCCTGACTCGTTCTTGCTCTCTCCCATTTTCATACCTCAGTTCCTAAGTGTAGTTGCATCGTCCAGAGAAATTGTCTGTTGTGTGCTGTATAGTGATAGGAAAATTGCAAGTCCGATTGCAACCTCTGCGGCTGCAATTGCGATGGCTATTGCAGTAAATACCCACCCGTTGACGTCTCCGTAGTGCATGGTACCAGCTACGAAATTTAGATTGGCAGCATTGAGCATTACCTCGATGCACATTAGGACTACTATGGCGTTATTCCTGGTGAAAACACCGATTAGACCAACGCCGAATAAGATAACTCCCAATCCAGCTATCCAACTGGGGTCAATCACTTATCTTCCCCTCCCATATCCCAGACCAGATTGACTAGCCTCTCATCTCTCACCAAGTATGACGATCCGATCATCGCCATGGAAAGAAGAGCTCCGAGAACTAGTGTGGCGACAGCCCACTCATTGAATAGTGCGTCTGCCAAATCAAAAGTTGTTGGAGGATTCTCATTTCCTCCCCACAGGGGCCCATCCCACATGGGATGTCTCATGGTCTCTCTCAGAAGAACAAGTATGAAACCGACAGTTCCAACTCTGGCTAGAATGGATAAGAATCTCATTCAATGTCACCTTCTTGGATTTGTCTCCTGGTCAGCATCACACCGAACTGTACCACGAGCATCACTGATCCGAGATAAACCAGGATCTGCACAGCTGCTAGCATCTCGGCACTGGCTAGGACGAATATGCCTGCTACTCCGAAGAAGGTGAGCATAAGGAAGAGCAGTGAGTGTGCTACCCTCCTACCGTATACGCACCCTATGGCCCCTCCAACTGTAGCTACAGCCAGAATGAGGAATACTACTGCTTCGAAATTTACACTCATAACTATCCCTCAGCTGCGGCCTTGGCGGCTTTACGGGCAAGTTTTGCCTTTTCTTTCTCGGCTCTCTTGGCCAGTTCCATATCCACCCTCTCTTTGTGTGTGGAAGGTAGGACCCTAGTACGGTCAGCGTCCATCCATAGGTCCTGTCTAGTGAATCCTGACATTCCATCGTACTCGTTTGTCATGAAAAAAGACTCGAAGGGGCAAGACTCCATGCAAAGTCCACAAAACATGCACCTCCCCAAGTCTATCCTTCCCGAGACAATGTCTTTCTCTGCTGGTTTCAAATCGGAAGAGTCCAGGGTCTCGATTCCAGAGCCATCCATCCACCTTACTGTTGCCTTACCCCCACTGAGATCAATAATCTCGGCAAAATCATATTCAGCAGGAGCTGCTTCATGGGCTGTCATCAAATCGAAGTTATCAGAACCTGAGTCGGTCTTGGGCCTAGCGGCGAAGCCACCAGCTTCTAACTCACTGCCATAACCATGCCACTCATCGCCCTCTTCAGTCATATCAAGGACGTTTACCCTGACTTCCGAAGTCATGTGAAGGCAGTCGTTGGGGCAAGCCCTGACGCAGGCCTTGCAAGCGGTACAGGTCTCCCAGATTACTCCAATTCTCCCATTGTAGTTTCCCGGTACGAATAGCCATGGCTCGAGATCTTCTAGTCTCTCATAAGGATACATCACAGTGACTGGCCTTTCTAGGAAAGGCATGATTTGACTCGTTTCCCTATCCGCGGCGAACTTCTGTCCTGAGCTAGGGTGTTCCTCGCCTAATCTATTCTTAGTGTTACTATCAATCATTATAGCAGATCTGCCATGATATTCATTTCTGAGGAACCACAAACGACCGACAAAGGGAAAGGTTCGGAGTGCGGTTTTGAGAGTCATCCACATGGGCCTCATAACCAGATTCCTGAAGTTCGGAGTGGCTCTAGGATGGCCGGTATTATATTCATCAGGATACGCACCTTTCATG
>DALC01000096.1:0-4822 GCA_002499325.1 Euryarchaeota archaeon UBA538 | reverse complement strand
TATCACCTAATCCCTGTGACTCCCCGGAGATGCCTTGACGACAGCTTGAGTGCTGTATGGTCTACTCTTCAGTCTGGCAGCCTCTTCGTCTTCATCGAAAATGTAGACTAAGAAAACAACTAGAGAAACAGTTGTTACAACTGCTGGTACCCATAAGTTCCAGTTACCTCCTCCGTATAGCTCGAGTCTCATGTAAGTGGCTATAACTAGGTTCAGTAATGATAGAGGCAGAAGGTATCTCCAGCCGAATTCGAGAATCTGATCGGTTCTGACTCTGTGTAGTGACGCCCTTATCCAAACAAATACGCCAAACAAAATCCATGCCTTTAGTAGTACCCAAACTAGTCCCGGAATTAATGCGAATATTGTCGAAAAGACCCCACCTAAGACAGGTAAGTCAGAAAGCGTGTGCTGGAATGGTGCTTCCCATCCTCCAAGGAAGAAAAGTGCGAATAGGATGCATGCTGCGTATGACCTCATATATTCTGCGGAAAACATCAGGCCCCATCGGATCCCCCCGTATTCTGTCCACCATCCCTCTACTAGTTCTGCCTCTGCTTCTGGCATATCGAAAGGGATTCTCTCAACTTCAGCAATCATGGTAATCAGGAAGAGAGCTGCACCTAGAGGCATCAGGAAGAAGTTCCAGACATTTCCTTCCTCTTCACCCATCTGAAAATCTACAATCTCTATGATGTTAAGCGAGCCACTCAGAACGGCTACACCGAGGACAGTAATAAGAAGTGGAATCTCGTAGGCAGTGAGTTGAGCTGCGGATCTCATCCCTCCGATTAGTGTGTACTTGTTGTTAGATGCCCAACCTGCGAAGAAGACTCCTAACGGAGCCACTCCAAAGATTGCCATCATAAATAGGAGTGAGAGGTCGGGGTTGGCTGCGTAAATATGTGGCCCGAATGGGACGAAGGCAAATACCATTACAGTAGTTGAAACTATGATGACAGGGGCTACTTCGAATACGACCTTGTCAGCATCCTTGGGGACCATGTGTTCCTTTGTTGCGAATTTGAAGAAGTCGGCGAAGGCCTGAAAGAATCCAGGGAGAAGGAACCAATATCCGTGGTAACTTCTGTTGTTCACTCTGGAAACTGTCTCAAGTTCGTGATCATTTCCCCAAATTGAATTTAGAGTATTTATTGTCCACCCGATGGGGGTGCCAATTCCGAATGGAAGTTGGTCCCACCACTCACCTGCTGTTGCTCCACTCTCCCCGACCCATAGACTTCTCAGAGTCGTTGTCGCTCCGAGCCTATCCATTAGTCTACCAATAAATTTCCTCTCAATATACGGAATTGCAAGCATTGTCAGCATCAATGTAGTGAAGACCACTGTACACATTATTGACGCATGGAAAAACGCCTCGAGTGCAGGCTGAATTGATGAAAATCCACTTTGAGGGTTGACCGATCCAATTGGTCCGAGTCCGTATTCTTCATTAGGAAGTAGGTCATGAGTTTGGTCCATTGACCAACCAACTATTGTTTGGAGCCAGCCGTTCACGTCTAACCAGTCACTACTTGCCATTGTATCACCTATCCGTCTCCCCGATACATGGATCGAAGGAGCCCATTATAGCTGGAATATCTGCTACCTTGTACCCAATCATACACTTTGAGGCATATGGAATCGTGATGAACATAGGAGACCTTATCGATACTCTGTAGGGGTTCTTCCCTCGGGCCTCTCCGCCTCCCGCGATGTAGAACATGGATTCTCCCCGACTGTCCTCAAAGTGATGATATCCGGTTGTTCCCTCAGGGGCCCGACTAGGTGCCTTAGCGAGTAATTTTGGATCACCGGGCTCGTGATACGTATCCGATCCGCCTGGCATCTTATCCAAGGCCTGAAGAGTTAGAAGCGCACTTATTCTCATTTCCTCGACTCTGACTCTGTATCTGTCGTAACAGTCGGCTCCTTTAATCGAGGATCTCTCTACAGGTGGTTCCCAATCTAGTTCGCTGTAGACAGAGTAAGGATGGGCCCATCTAACATCATAGTTTACACCAGCAGCCCTCAGATTGGGCCCTGAGACCCCATGGTTGACCATCTCTTCGGCCTTGGCGTAACCAACTCCTTGTGTCCTAACTAGGAAGACAGTACTCTCGTCATACAACGCCTCGTACTCCTGTATTCTCTGTAGGAACAACTCTAGCTTCGAACGCGCTCTCTGAGCGAAACCATGGGGTAGGTCTCTCTTCACACCACCGATACGAGGGAAATTATAATGCATTCTTGAACCTCCCATCTCTTGCAGAAGATCCATCATCATCTCCCTCTCTCGAAGACACCAGACCAGGACAGACAGGTTGCCAGTATCCGGGCCATAAGCACCAAGCCACATTAGGTGGGAAGCTATTCTTTGAAGTTCTATTGCTATCAGCCTGATATACTCGGCCCTCTCTGGTACTTCGACACCCAGTAGATCTTCAGCCGCATAAATGTAAGAGTGAGACCATGTGTTGGCACTAGCGTAACAGAGCCTGTCGCAATAGGTGGTAATCTGAGTGAAATCACGAGACTCGCAGATTTTTTCCACGCCTCTGTGTATGTACCCGAGATCAGGAACCGTGTCAACTACAGTTTCCCCATCAACCTTTATTTTCAGGGTCCAAAGTCCATGAGTCATTGGGTGCTGGGGGCCCATGGAAATCCACATTTCTGCCATTATTACACCTACTTTACCTTACCAACATCATCGGGCTTTCTAGAGAATCCCTGAGCGTCATCATACATCTCTTCAAATCCGTGATAACGAATGTTATGATGCTTCTGAAGAGGATGGTATCCGGTTGGAGTCTCATGTGGCTGGAGAACCCTTCTCATTCCTTTGTGCCCCTCGAAGTCAATACCAACTAAATCCCATGTTTCTTTCTCATTCCAATCCGCCCCTATCCACAAGTCTTGTACACTGGCTACCATGGGATTTCTGGTGTCTGGAATTGCAACACTGACCTCTATCTCTAGGGGGACTAATTTACCCTTTACCGTAGTTGGATCGGTGATTATAGGCTGTTGGATGCCGTCTTTTTCGGGAGGATTTTTGATTCCTGTACGAAGGAAGTGATACACTACCTCCCACTTTTTTTCCTCTGGCCCATCTGGCCAATGGATTCCGGTTATTAGCGAACAGTAGTCCACTTCATGGGTTGTGAGGAGCTTCTCAGCGAGGCCCCTCCAATTTTCTGGATCACACACAATGGAAACTGTCCAGCGAGATTTCGTACCACTGGATCTCTCAACAAGCTCTGCGTCGCACCCCTTGATTCTGCCGACTGCAGTTATCATCTTCTCTGCGGCTGACTTTTGTGTTGAGGATGGGACTACTCTGGACATGGTAAGACCTCACAAATCTCCGGCAATCAACGGCCTTTGAGTTGCTGGACGATCACTACTTGGTTTTGCTCCAATACGGATAATCTTCTGCCTCAGCTTATCGAAACCATCTATCAATGCCTCCGGGCGTGGAGGACAGCCAGGTATGTACACGTCAACGGGAATCACAGTATCGACCCCTTCCAAGATATTATATGACTGAAAATAGGGTCCACCTGAAATCGCGCATTCGCCCATTGCAATACACCATTTGGGCTCCGGCATCTGTTCCCACAGCCTCACTATTGGATCTGCAAACTTCTTACTAATTGGTCCATTAACCAAGAGTACGTCGCACTGTCTGGGACTGGAGCGGAAGAATACGCCGAATCTCTCGGCATCGAAACGGCTCGCACCAGCGGCGGCCATCTCCAATGCGCAACACTTGATTCCTAGATGAAGAGGAAAGAGAGATTTTCTCTGGCCCCAATTGAATATCCTACCAGCTAATACTCCAATGATATCCTTAATTCTACTTGCCTTCAGAGCCTCATCGGTTATATCGCCAACCGTATCTACAAGCATCCTACTGTTGAAAACTGCATAATTCTGGTCATCGTCTGCCATAGTATAACCTCAGATGTATATTCTTCCTCTCTTCCTGAAAACATGCCAAACACCGGCTCCCATCAGGAAGATGAAGACTGTTAGTGTTGCAAGAGAACTGTAGATAGATACTGCTCCTTCTTGGATAACTAGGATACCACCGAAGGCTAGGAACATGAAAGCAATGTCAAAAACTAAGAAAATTATGGCATACCAGTAATACTGAAAATGGAAATTAATATGAGCATCTCCTACAGGGTCTGAACCGCATTCATAGGTAGTCTCTCTCCTGAGGTATAGGGATTGGTCGGACTCGTAACCAGGAAGTAACCAAGAGCTAAGTTTGTTGGGGTCATTCGCAGTTTTTCTAGGCCTCAAGAATCCTGATCCTACGAAACTCAGAACTGGAAAACCAATGCCAACGAGAGCCATCACAGCAACTGCAAGATAGGCCTCTGGAACGGTAGACAAGACAAACACCCATCGGTCCCGTAGGGACCGTTAGACACCTCCACCTGAAATTGGGCAATAAGCCTATCCGGTGTGGGGTCAGTAGAAGTGCTAGGAGTCTTCTTGATCTAGTGCCCTAATTATTCTCTTATTTTCGGCTCTAGACCTCATGAAAAGAACGATTACGAGTAAGGCTCCGAATCCTGTGAGCCCATAAACCAGCAAGTCTTGAGTGGTTTGTGAAAGATTGAGGAAAGAGTTCGATGTCACTGATACAACCGTTAGTTCGATTGGTTGTCCTGCAACAGGTATTCCCTCTGGTTGAGCGATAACAGTGAATCTGTATGTGTCGTCAGAAAGAAGTTCGGACGGAGGAGTGGCTCGAACCTGAATCTCTCTAGTTTCCCCAGGGGGAAGCTGGAATTCATCATCGATT
>DALC01000061.1 GCA_002499325.1 Euryarchaeota archaeon UBA538 | reverse complement strand
TTTTATCATTCAAATTGTAAGCCACCGCACATAGCTGGAGTAGCCAGAGTTTGTAAGGATGCATATCCTGACTTCACAGCTCAGGATACAAAATCAAAATATTTCGATCCCAAGGCTTCTCCGGAAAATCCTAGGTGGGTAATGGTTGATATTGAGCCTCTGTATGATTTGAATACAGTAAGCCTTCCCGAATTACGAAATAATGGTGCATTGGGAGATATGCCACTACTAAGAAAAGGACAAAGATTGTCTGTCCAGCCTGTTTCAAAAGAACATTTCTCCATAATTTGCAATATGGGCGGTTTAGAGAAAAATCTGCTGTAGATTATTGGGCATGTCCTCGGTGGACGTTCGTCATCAATGCGGGTTTTACGTCAGTCTTCTCAGCCCCGCTTCCCCAAGGCATCCAGCATCCCCGGTCGGGCTGCTCGCTTCCGCGCCTGACCTGGTTCCCGGGCTTAGGATGGTCTGATGTTCCCTCCGGAACATCATTCCAACAACCTGCATCTCTTGGGGGCGAGGCGTCGTAGTTAACCGACGAGTCCACAATGGCTCGTTTACGCCGCCCTCGGACTTCAGGCCACCATTATCGACGATTTGTGAAAAATAGAGTACGTCAACACCCCCCCTAGCCCATATGTCGGGGAGAGAGTGTCCATTTCAAAGAATCGGGAGTCACTCTGCTGATACATACTTCGATGGACATCCCGTCTGAATCTCCTTTGCTTCAAGTATCCAACCTCCTGTATCATATGTTAGAGCCCCCTTCACAGCAATTGTTTTACCCTCGTTGAAGCCATCTGGAACTGCTGTTCCAGAGAAATCTACAAACAGTTCATGTTCTATACCTGCAAGTATGAATGTATAGTTCTCAGAATCAATAGAACCATTGGCAATTTTACCCCTGAGGTGTACTTGTCCTTCGAAGTCATCAGGATTTTCCATTACTTCATCTACGAAGTATTGAGTCTGGGGGTCTACTGTAGCCAGCATCATAACTACTAGAACCAAAATCGAACCGCCTACGGCAAGTAGCCTGTTAGTTCGTGACAGAGTCATGATTATTGGACTGGAGTTTACTTGAAGACAGTTTCTAAGTAATCATCAGCGATGGGCGTAACCGATAGCTTCGGAAATACCGCTAAAGCCGTTTTCTGAAACCTTCTTTTTGAGGCCCTTGACGATGCTGGAGGTAACCCCGGGTCCATTGAAAACCAAGGCCGAATACAACTGAATTAAACTTGCACCGGATGTTATGGCTTGCCATGCGCTGTCAGGTGAGTCTATTCCCCCAACCCCAATTATGGTCATATCTCCATCGCTATACTCATAAAGATTAGAAATTACTTCTAAGGATCTCTTCTGCAGAGGCTTACCAGATACGCCACCATTCTGTGAGAAAGCGATTCTGGATTGAGTATTACTGGGTTCAGGCCTCGTAATTGTCGTATTTGTAGCTACAATTCCGTCTAGTCCATTCCTAGATGCTATATCGGAAATCTCCATAATTTGATCATCAGAACAGTCGGGTGATACCTTAAGCAAGATTGGCTTATGGGATTCGTATCTGTTCCTTATTCCAGCGCATTCACCAAGAACTTCATTGAGGAGTCCTTCATGTTGTAAATCTCTTAGGCCGGGAGTATTTGGTGATGAAACATTGAGTACGAACATATCGGCATGATTCCAGAGTGTGTCCAGGGTTGAGGCATAATCAGATGGAGCCTGCTCATTGTTGACTTTCTTAGACCTCCCAATGTTAGCAACTACTGGTACATTTGGCCAATTACCAGAAGCATATCTTGTAACCAGTGAATCTCTGACCGAAGAAGCGCCAGGATTATTGAATCCCATGCTGTTTACTAATGCCCTCTCAGAATTAGCTCGAAACATTCGAGGTTTGGGGTTTCCATCTTGGGGGAATCTCGTTACCCCACCGTATTCTATCCAAGAGAAACCTAGGGCTGGCCATGCGCTAAGTGCCTTTGCACCCTTATCCATGCCAGCAGCCAGGCCTAATGGATGATGGAATAATTTACCCAGAACGTGCACTGGCAGTTCTGGGGACTGATACATACCACTGAGTAATGACTTGCCGTATTGTGATCTGTCAAATTTAGATAGTGTAGAGAGCGCCAAATCATGGGATCTCTCTGAGTCCAATCTTGAGATAATTGGCCTTGCAAATATCTTCCAGCCTAGTCCCACATCACGCGGGATGTAAAGTACCATTCAATAGTTACGTGTACCTCGCATGCATATGGCCAGTTATATTGACTCTTTACGAGAGGCCGCAAGGAGATTCCTAAGATCAGAGGGTGGAATACTGTATCTGAATAGAAATATCTCAGAAGTTGCGATTGAATTGATTTTGAATATTTCCGACAACGTTCCATCTAAGATAACCTTTCCAGAATTAGCATATATAGAATCGCATGAAATCCTACTCGAGTGCCCAGGAAATAATTTCTACATAGGTGAAGAAGAGAAATCAGAAGAATACTGCTGGGTCAAATCCCACAAATCTGTGACTGGTGACTCTTGGGCTGATTTCAGTAAGATGGTACTCGAATTAGCTATGGCCGGCTACCCTGGATGCATAGGTTGTGGAGGGCCGGGTTCAGAAGAAATATGGGATGAATCAAAGTCAAGAATTTACTAACATCTCGCGTGTGTGCGCGTGCGCGCGCGTTGTAATGCTCGGACCTTACTCATGTTTATACGGGGAATATTCTGGGGGTTGATTATTCCAAGCCAATGATGGTGTAAACATGAAGCTAATGATTCTGGAGTCTGGAGCTAAGGGTAAGACCGTCAAGAAGTACTTGGGCAAGGGATGGATTGTAGAAGCTTGTTTTGGGCACGTACAGGATCTTCCCCGTAGTGGAAATCAAGGCAATAAAGCCATGTGGGCGTCTGAGAAAGGAAAGCTTCCTGACCCGCCATGGGAATGGACTGAAAGGTCAGAAAGAGTGGTGAATACATTACTAACCAAGGCCAGAAGTAAAGATGTAAGTGAGGTGTACATCGCAACCGATCCAGATAGAGAAGGTGAGTTTATTGCATGGAGACTGATGCATATTTTTTCGGAGTTCCCGTTTGTTACTCGAGTAACTTTCAATGAAATCACTAAGGAAGCTGTTGAGAAAGCACTTGAAAATCACAGAGATATAGATGAAGGACTTGTGGACGCTGCAAAGGTCAGAAGATTCATGGATAGGCTAGTGGGTTTCAGATGCTCAAAATTTGCTAAAAGCTGGAATTTGAGATCGATGGGCAGGGTCCAGACACCCACGCTAGGTTATATTGTTGAAAGAGAGAACGAGAGAAACGAGCATGTACCGATTCCATATCATACAGTTCATACAATTAGTGATGGTTATACGTTCAAATTTAGGTTTCATGAAAGTAATGAGGATAAAGCATGGAGAGATGATAATGGTAAGTTTTTCTCTGATAGAACATTCGATCATGTACTTGCAGAAGATGCTTTCAAGGCACTAGGAAACTCCGGAAGTTTCGAACTAGTGTCAATTAGGAATGGAAAGACAAACCGTAAACCTTCCCCTCCATTCACTACAGATACCTTGCTTCAATCTTCCAGTAGCTCATTGGGTTGGTCGATGTCAAAAACTAGCAAAATTGCTTCGGATCTTTACAATAAAGGGTATATCACTTACATCAGAACTGACTCAACTAGGACAAGCTCTGGCGCGAGGGACATTGCTAGGGAGATTATTGTTGAAAAATATGGTGAAGATTACTTGGGTCCGGGGGCTCTTGGTTCCGACGCCAAGAAGAGCAGTACTAATGTCCAAGATGCTCATGAAGCTATCAGGCCGACAGATCCAAAATTAGTAGAGCCCACAGATGTAGATAATGATTCTACCAAATTATATCGACTAATAAGAGGTCGATTTTTATCTAGCCAGATGTCAGATTCGGTAAGGGAAAGGAGAGACATAAGTGCATCTGTAAAAAACTCTGAACTTGTCCTGTCGGGTACTGCTTCGTGGAGAGTACATCCAGGTTGGGAGATAGCGTCCTCAGAGTTCCTTCCGGTTCCAAGGACTCATGTGCCTAAATTCGGGCTTACAGTAGGTTCGGTATGGAAAATTGATGAAATAGATGAGAATCCAAAAATGACCACTGATGAGACTAAACCACCTAGAAGGTATACTGAAAGCTCAATAGTCAAGAAGATGAAAAATGCCGGTATTGGACGCCCTTCAACATATGTTAGCACCGTCCTTAAATTATCTGATAGGAAATACATAACAAATGACAACGGATCCCTATCGCCTACTGAAAACGGGATGCTATTGTGGACCGAGGTTGCTCCAATTTACAACGACCAAGACAGTGAAATAGAGTTATTTTCATCTGAGTTCACAGCGGATATGGAGAAGCAACTAGACTCTGTAGAAGAGGGCATGGTTACTGGTTCGGACATGTGGTTAAGATTCTCAACCTCATTCAAAGAAGCTCATGAAAAGGCTATAGAGATCAAGAGTAGAAAACCTACTCCTAGACAGAAATATTCCATAGAAAATCAGATATCCAGTTTGGAGGAAAGTGAGAAAGATATTATTTTGAATGGAAAATTAATCTCTGAAATATCAGGAAAGGAAGCCAGTGAAATAATAGAAAAGCTCAAAGAAATGGCCAAAGAGGGGAAAATAGTTACTAAACCTAGTGAGAAGCAGTTAAGTTACTTAATCTCATTAATCGAAAAATCAAATATGTCTCATGAAGAGGCCCTGTCCTTGGTTGGAGTAAAAGATTTAACTGAACTGACAGGCGGAAGAGATGGTTCTGCTAGCGATTTGATAGGACTGATGAAGGAAAATAACAACTCATTGCCTGCCTCCGAAGCACAGGTAAAACTCATTATAGATATGTCAGAAAAATTAGGCATACAAATAGCCGATGTACTCGCGATGGCAGACCTAGCAGAAATGAGTGAAGTGAGCAAATCAGATGCTAGTAAAATAATCACGAATCTAAAATCACTAAGGAAGAAGAGTAGAAAAAAGTAGAGTGCGTGGAGTGGTATTGATGGGGAGTCCTTCCAAGGAATTCTATGACGCCGTTATTATCGGTGCCGGTCCCATAGGGGGATACCTAGGGTGGAATCTCGGAAGGTTGGGTCATTCAGTACTTATCATCGAAGAGCATTCAGAAATTGGGAGGCCATTTCAGTGTGCTGGTCTGGTTAACCCTGGTGCAATGGCTAGGGTCCCATTGGAAAAGACTGTACTTTCTCCAATTTGGGGTGCTAGAATAAATAGTCCAAATGGAATTACAGTAGATATTGGCTCACCTGAAAGAATTAGAACATGGTCTGTTTGTAGGAAGAA
>DALC01000110.1:7511-13221 GCA_002499325.1 Euryarchaeota archaeon UBA538 | reverse complement strand
CGTCCTTCGGTTTCTTCCCATGGGTTAGCTTAGAGACCAATCTGACTTACTACGGTTCAGATGGAATAGGCACTGGCGACTTCTCGGTGTACAAGATGAGTACTGCTGGAGAGACCAAGGGTCAGAGGCTTGCCCAGGGATACATCAACTCTGATGGAGATGGCCTGTGCGACTATGACTACGATTCAAGTGGTGTGTTCATAGGGTACGACCTTCCCTGTGAAGAAGGTCAAGTTTACGGAATGACCGAGCATCTAACTTGGAGGGCTCCTCACAGAGAGGATGGTTCACTAGGTCTGCTTTCTGACCACGCTGGAAATACAGACACGTCGCTGATGGGAACCATTGGCGGAGTCTCCGCTCCACTGGCAAGTCCTGGTGATCCATTCTTAGTGAACGTCGCGGGATACGCTATCGCAACTTCCGAAGTTGGCGAGGACGTTGAGTTCAAAGGAATCCCCATGGTAGAGCACAGGGTTAGCTTGAATCCAGCCAATACACAAATCCAAGGGAAAATCCTAGGTGCTGGAAATTGGGTGGATGCGCTCCCGGGGGCATTGCCTGTTTACCTTGGTGCGGACATAGACATGAAAGTCGAGCCAATCTCTAATGCAGTTATGTACGGTAAGGTGAAAGTGACCTTCCACCTAGATATGAGAGGTACTGGTTCATCTAATCCTGTCATCGGAGAAGATACAATGCCAGTGTTCGAGATTCACACCTACAGCGAGATAGCTGATGAGGATGCTTCTGACTTCAATGCGCAAGTCACCGATAACATGGGACCATTTGGGTGGACCAACTTCGGTGGCAGTGTTGGTGGAATCCTTCTGGTGATTTCAGTCGTGCAGGCTATGTTCTACGTAATTGGAATCGGATTGATTGCATATGGCGGACTAGTCATGAAGGACGAAGATGAGGAATCCCTGATCGCAGAAGAAGAGGAATAATTACCCACTCCTGTTGATATTTGGCACGAAGGGTTTGAACCCCCTCGTATGGACGGAGTGCCATGCAAGAAGGCCGGAGAGGTTTATCCCTACTCGTACTCATATCTCTGATACTCTGGTCTTCCAGTGGCATGGCATCTCCTGGAAAGGAAGATGGGGGTGTTGGGTCAGCGGTTTGCGAATCAATATGCATTAGCGAGGTGATGCCTAATGCTGATGGCTCGGACCAGGGAATGTTTCCCCAGGGAGAATGGGTAGAGTTAGTTAATTCCGGAAACTATGATGTCAATCTGTATGGTTGGGCGATTGTTGATATTGGGGGTTGGTACCATCCCATCAATGAGCAGAGCTGGGTGGGTTTTGATGCCTTGGAGTCCCCTTATGTTCTCAGATCTGGGGGGTATGCCATCATAGCAGAGAACGAGATTGGCACACTCAGGTTAAATAATGCTGGAGAAACAGTTTACCTAGTTGATGATGGTAACCAGACGGTGGACGAGATCGTAACAGGCTCAGCCTCCAATGGGATATCCAAAATAGCCGATCCGTCTGATACGGACGGAATATGGGTTGATTCAATCGAGCCCAGCCCAGGGAACGCGAACCCCGGCGGGGGCGATGGAGATGGACCAATAGATATCGAAGCCTCTTGGTGGGATGGGGAGTTTGATGTCAAATTTACCAGAATTATGCCTGGCGAGGTACCGAATAGGAACAATGACTGGTTTGAAATTACAAACATCGGAGACGAAGAGGTTAATTTGGAAGGTTGGAATATTACGAGAGTTAGTTCATCGGGAGAGTTCCATTCAACGATAAAATCATTGGAGATGATGCCCGGCTCTTCAGTGGTCATTTCTGAAAATCCATACAACCTACTACTGGATGGAGGGATAGTGTCACTAGATGCAAATCAGATTCTGACGGCCTCACCCTGGCTGGTGAATTCAGGTGGCTCACTTATCCTAGCTGAGCCCAATGGGACTGCTGTTGACTCGATAGTGTACGGAAATGGAATCGCTGGGATTGACGGTTGGACCGGTCCTGCCATATCGGTACCCGGCGATGGGTCACCGGGATTGATTCTCATGAGGGGGCTGGGATGCGGAGAATACCCGGATACAGACACTGGATCTGATTGGGAGCAGAGATGGATTAGGATTGGAGCATCGACGTTCTGTGATGGAGGAGATTTCCTCACTGAGCAGAACTCTACTGCGGTCGCTTCTATTGGCCCTGAATCGACATATAATGACCTAAGAAACTGGATAGATACCGCACAAAGTGAGTTGCATCTCCATGTTTACCAATTCATGAGTACAGAATTGACCAGGGCGGTTATTGACGCCATAGACAGGGGCGTGGATGTAACACTACTGTTGGAGGATGGAATCCTAGATGGGGCCAGTACCGTCGATAACCAGAGAGGTCATGCCCAGGCTGTTCATGATGCCGGAGGACTTGTCCTCTGGATGGAGGATCCTTCTCAGATAAGTTCGCCCTACAGATACATCCACAGCAAGGTAGCAGTGAAAGATACTGAGAGTGTGTGGATCTCTTCTGGCAATTGGAAGGAAACCAGTGCTCCGGTAGACCAAACAGGAAATCGTGAATGGTCCCTAATCGTGAACTCCGTCGACTTGGCAAACTTGGTGCTCTCGAGAATGGAATGGGATGAGAATCAGAATAGTCTCCATATTTCAGCCCATCAATCCAGGCATTCACCCTCTTCTAATTGGAGGATGGATTTAGCCCAGAATGCCACGTCAGGGAATACTCCTGAGTTTATTGATGGGCCGTTCGATGGGAAGCTGATAACGTGTCCAGACGATTGCGTCACATCAATAGTACAGATGATCTCATCTGCAGAGTCCTCGATCGATCTTTCTGTGCAATATCTCGATTTGGACTGGTACTGGGGTTTCGGTGAGAACCCAATGATTGAAGCATTACATGAAGCGGCCATAAGAGGAGTACAGATTCGTCTTATCCTGAATGGATTTTATGCTGAGTGGGACGACGAAATAAGAGACACTGTTCACCTGTTTAATACAGACTGGAACGGGACACAAGGTTTGGATACCACTGCCATACTGATGTCAACATCAGAAAATATTTCCAAACTCCACAACAAGGGAGCAATCATAGATGGTTCTAGTGTTCTTGTTGGAAGTATGAATTGGGGATCAAGTGCCGCCCTCAGGAATAGAGAGATGGGGATATTGATCAATAATGAGGAGCTTGCTTCAATTTATCTTTCCTCCTTTGACTCGGATTGGGGGAGAATGGATTCCAGCACAGACTCTGACGGTGATTTGATGCCAGATTTTTGGGAGGATCTGTACGGATTGAACCGTCACTCAGCGGCGATAATAGGGACTGCATTGAGCGAGCAGTCAATGGACCCCGATTCCGATGGCCTGAACAACCTGAATGAGTATCTACTTGGTGGCAATCCTCTAGAGGTAGACACGGATGGAGACTGTATTTTCGATGGCAATGAGGAGGCTTTTGCTCAGAGTGTACTTCGATCGCCCAATATTGCCATGCTATCTGGAGATGTCGACGAGAATGGAATACCTGACGGAGAGCAATGGGGCTGTGATGAGATTACTCCGACGGAGCCTGAAGAAAATGAGTCCGTAGAAGAACCGGATGTGGAAACTGATGAGGAAGATGAAGAAGAGGGCTTCCTAGATATCCGGGAAGACGCGATGTCGCGTCCGGGAGCTAGAGTTCTGTTCGTCTTGATGGCTTTGTCCGCAGTGGCCCTGTTGATTTCTTCATGGGCCTCATTCAGGAGACCCAGGAGTGAGACTGATGAGATCCTAGTAGATGACTCGGGATACAGATTTGACGACTCTGGATCAAAATTGGCGATTCTGAAAGGCACTAGCTTCGATAGAGATTCAGCCGATTCACGATCCCTCACCAGAGGTAAGGATGATGGCTTGCATGGTGACATTGTCCTTGATGGATTTGGATTCGATAGAGACAGGACTACCAGGGATGAAATCCAGTGGAGGCTCGACTCTGGGCAGACAATGGAAGAGATTAGGAGAGATCTCGGAGAGGAAGAATGATGGCAATATCTATCGGAGATTTCATCGAAGGGGTAACTGACGGAAGTCTGTCAGATGATGAGATAATTGAATGGTTAAAAGACGTCTATGAAAATGGTATGAGTGACTCGGAAGTCACGGAGTTAACTTTGAGAATGAGGGATTCTGGGGAGACTGTGAATTGGGACGACAATACGAAAGTAGTCGACAAGCACTCAACTGGAGGGGTGGGGGACAAAGTATCTATTGCCCTGGCTCCGGCTTTGGCTTCCTGCGGACTTAGCGTCCCCATGATATCAGGCAGGAGCTTGGGCCACACGGGAGGAACTCTGGATAAGCTAGAGTCTATTCCTGGATTCAGTACTGATATCGGCATTGAGGAGTTCATGAATCAGGTCGACGAGATAGGGCTGGCAATTGTCAGCCAGAAGAAAGATTTGGTCCCTGCTGACAAACGTCTCTATTCACTCAGGGACGTTACAGGGACAGTAGCCTCAATCCCTCTGATTACTTCGTCAATAGTATCTAAGAAAGCGGCTGAAGGAATTTCCTCCCTAGTACTTGACGTGAAATTTGGAAGAGGGGCATTCATGGAGGACATTGGATCTGCCAGAGAGCTTTCAGAGTCCATGGTTGGAGTCTCGAATGGATTGGGGGTGTCGACGGTTGCCGTACTATCTTCTATGGATCGGCCAATCGGCTACAGTGTCGGAAATTCTCTAGAGATTCTGGAGAGTGTCGAAACATTACTTGGGAGAGGGCCGGCTGATTTGGAGGAGTTGGTTTGCGTATTAGGAGGATTACTTCTGGAGTCTTCTGGATCTTCAAATGACTTCGAGGAGGGTGCGGCGAGGATACTAGATAGCCTGTATGATGGTTCTGCCTTTGGGAAATTCATCGAAATGGTAGCCTCACAGGGAGGGGATCCAGATTTATTTGAAAGTGAAGTCTCACTGCTAGAAGGATTGGGGATACTAGACCAGACTCTGAAGTCAGACTCTCTAGAAGCAAAGCAAATTGGATGGATAGCAGATATCGATGCTATGGCCATTGCCGAGATATGTCTTGAACTGGGAGCTGGTAGACTAAATCTCGGTGATAGTATAGATCATCAGGTAGGAATTGTCATGGAAGTTCAAGTGGGAGATTCTGTCGAAATAGGTGATATTTTAGCAACAGTGTATCATCGTGGAGAAAAGATAGTGCCCCTTCTAGAGAGACTGGAGACAGCCATCTCATTTTCTGATTCTGAGCCAGATGTGATTTCAAGAATTGCTGAGGTCATCAGATGAGGCTCTCCCATATCGATAGGATAAGGGCAATTGCAGTATTGTGCATGGTAGAGGTACACACGGCCGCCATAATCCCCCCGAAAGGGATGTCCGTAGGTGATCCGGCAGCATTTGTTGCTGCCGCGTTCGGGGGAATGGCGGCTCCATTGTTCGTGATGATATCCGGATGGGGGATATACATGAGTGCCTCGAGAAGGATGGGAGACGGACTCACCGGTGCACAGGACTGGGCATCATGGATGGTTCCCAGGGTTGCATTACTTGCTTCCTGTCAAATTCTGGTGAATCTGCTACTAAATGCAGACAGAGGAGGTAGATTCGAAGTAATTACTCCCGGGGTACTAACCCTGCTTGCAATCGCGACAATTCTGACTCCGGTGATAATCAGGCTGGGCATGGAAATCAG
>DALC01000110.1:0-7094 GCA_002499325.1 Euryarchaeota archaeon UBA538 | reverse complement strand
GATGGCATATCAGAATGGGTATCGAGGCTTCTTTGGAATGGGACCTATCCCGCTGTTCCCTGGATGTTCTACATTCTTCTAGGAACATTAGTGTACGATCTAAGTGATAGTCGGACAAATAGGGAGCGAATCATCGCCATTGGCCTGATTTCGACTGCAGTTACTTTCCTAATCTCTGAGAGGGAGGGGGTGCCTTGGGCACTGACTGAGGGAGATGCTGTTCTGACATTCTTTCCTGCTAGTACCTCATTCCTAGTTGTTTCAGGGACCTTCGCGCTTCTGGTACATAGGATTATGGAGGGTTCAGAGAGCTCTGGAGGGGAGCCTTTTGGAGGGGACAGTCTTTCATTCCTCGAACCACTTGGAAGAATTACCCTGACGGTATATGTCTTGCACTTTGCAGTTCTGGGTGTAGTAGCATATGCTATGCAAGGAGAGCCTAGGCTGGAGCTGGTTCCTGCTTTCGCAATTACTATTGGACACACATTGGTTTGGATTCCCTTGGCGAAAGCACAGCAAGAGTTCATTCCTGAAATCTCCCTTGAAGGACTGTTGAGAAAAATGAATCAGTCATTGAGATAATCTGTAGTCCATGAAATTGGTCCGAACCATGTAGAGCCTTCCTCGTTCGTAGCTTGAATTCTACCGTAGTATGTCGACCCGCAACATGTAAGCCCCGATACTGTTTGAGAGTGGTTGCCGACAGATGTGTCACCCAAGCCGGCACTGCCTTCCCAACCGGATGTCTGGTTCCCCATATCTGCCATACCATAGTAGAACGTGAGTGTGGTATTTGTCCCATTGTCATAAGTCTCCCAATAGATTGTGGTGGATGTAGCGCCAGAGGGATCGGGCGAAGAGATATTGCGAATAATGGCATCATAAACGAAGAATTCCCCTCTGAGAGGGTCATCTACCCATACTGGTAGGTGAGTTAGCGAGTCGTATGTGTTCGAGGTTAGTGGGAATCCCCAAGCGTCGTGATAAGGTGCTAAGTTGTGTCCAGTGGCGTTAGAGAGGTGCAATACCCACGCATTGAACTCTTCCTCGTCGGTAGACGGTACCTCTGAGGGAGGGAGTGTGTAATACACTGTCAATGCCTCCGTTATAGGGCTCCAATCCCATTCCTCCTTGATCAGTATGTAGGTATCTAGAGCGGTCCAAACAGACCAGTTGGATATGTTTGAACCGTCGTTAAAGTAAGAATGCATTCTATTTGCCCTCCGTTCTGGATCTACTGCGCTGTGCCCTTGGATACCGACCAGTTCCTCCATAAGGTAAACGCTTGCAAAGTTGCAACCTGTCTCAGTGGTCCCAGGAAGAGTAGATGGCATCCATTGGTGGTTGTGACCCAACTCGTGGAACATACCCCAATCACCATTCTCGCTCATGTGAGAAAGGTTGACAACTCCTTCAACACTTAGATCGTGTGCCATGAATGGGTATCCCGAGTGCATCCATCCAGCGGAAATCTGGACATCAAAAACCGCCCTCTCCACTCTCGGCCACGGCTCATAACCGTACAACTCATGTTCCATTGCGAGGGCTTCGTCCCACCATTCCATCAGAGCGGTTGGATTATTCAATTCCCTTATCTCATAGCTAGGCACTGTCATGATGAAATTATTGGAAACCAACTCTGTCCAAGGAGCTGGATTATCTCTCTGAGAGTATATCCACTCAAAGTCGGATGTCTCATTTAGTACGAACATCGGGGCCATTACTGCGCCGGAGATGGTGACATTGAATTCTCCAAATTCTGAACCAGCGGGAATGGCAACATAAATTGGTCCGCCAAACGCATTTCCTACATCTGATTCAGATGTACATTCACCAAATTCATCACAGATTAGAGATGTGGTTGTGTTGTCTATCCACCAGTACCTGTGAATCTTGGAGTGCCTCTTAATCACGTCTTTCCCCCATAAACCGTCCGTATGTGCTCCTATCAGTATCCAGAACCCCAATTCCGAGGCTTCTGGACTAACTGAAACTGAGATTACCTCCCCTGGCGGTGCATAGAGTCCTGTGGACATCCTAATACTGCTTCTCGCACCCGAATAACCAAAATTGGAAGGGAGTCCGGATTGGTTCCCATCAATGGAAACTGTATGGGAAATCCTAGAGGCATTTGAGGGGACTTCCCCGGGGAACTCCGTATGGCTGGGATGGATGGGTAAATCACTGGCATTGAGGCCCTGAGTAAGGGCTTCCTCCAACCTAAGGATGACATCGGCAACTGGATCTTCCCCTAAGTCATGACCTATTGAGCTCCACAGTGTACTGTATTGAATCACTGTCCATCCGGTGGAATTTACCAATTCCCTCAGTGGGGTCCAGAACTCCAGAAAGTCAAGTGGGACGATTACGGTGCAGTCAGAAATTGCGGAGTAAGCGATAGCCGCTTCCTCTGCGGATAGTTCGATTCCCTCTATCCTATCGGAATAAATCCCTTGAATTGCATTTTGTGGGGTATGGTATCTATCAGGTATGTCAAAATCTATGTCGTTATAGCCCCAATTTGAGGATACCATCAAACCAGTCGTCTGGGAAATCTTGTTTCCAGGGTAGTTGTGAGGTACATCGCTGTTTGAGTAAGACCAGTACCATGCATGACCGCCCATAATCAAACCCCCTCCCTCTAGCAGGAACTGCTCTATAGCCAGGTTATCATCATCGTCGTGCCCATTCCAGAACTCATCTATCAGGCAGTCCACTTGCGACAGATCATCTGGTGTAACTGAAAGATATACTGAATGGCCCTCGGCCTGAAGTTCGTCTTCCCAGTGATCGAATCCTGCCCCGTAGGCAAGGCCAACGTTAGCATCTTCACCACAGACCCATTCCACTGCTCTGAAATTAAATTCATGGTTCTGTGTAACCCAACTCTCGTGACCTAGGCCGATCATCTTGCCTCTGCCCACATGGCTAGCGGAAACTACAGTGGAGTCGGTCGAGTCTCTTCCCAGAGGAAATGACCACTTTCCTATGGGTAAAATAAGCGATGACCACCCTCCCCAATCTGCATCCTCAAGACCGTTTAGTAACTCGTTCTGATCGGCCCTCAAGTCATGAACAGCAATCCATATTTGTAGCCCGACAGACCCTCCTGTATTATTGGCCCAGATAGTGTACTGCTGCCAATCTGATCTCTCCGTCGGAGTTCCCGAAATTGTACCATTATTGAGTATAGTAATGCCCTCTGGCAGTGAAGGAGAAGCTTCCCAAGAATCTATGTAAGGGCCTTTGTTATCAACCAGAATATTGATGCTTTCATTAGACTTCAGTGCAAATTCACTATCGGGCCAGTGAATGGCATCCGGGGGCATACTCGTGATCCTGAATCGAACTTCCGTGGTGGCCGAGCCACCTGAATTATTGGCCCAAATACTATGGTTGGTCCACGTTTGCAATAAAGACGAGTTGCCAGATATTGACCCTGTTTTCGAATCGAAAGAGAAGCCCTCGGGCAGACTTGGACTTATCTCCCACGTGGAGGGGGTTCCGCCTTCTATGGATGGAAGCACTATGCCAGTTTCTTCGCCAATTCTGAGATCGAATTCAGAAGGCTCGTAAATCAGCCCAATAGGCGATTCCTCGGATATCTGAATCAGTATGTTGACTGATGACGATCCTCCAGTGTTGTAGGCAGTTACTGTGTACTGCAATACTTGTTGTGGGTGAAGTGGAGTCCCTGTAAGTGATCCGTCTGACTGGTCGATGTACATCCCATCGGGCAGAGAGGGGGACACTGTCCAAGTGAGGTTCTCCCCTCCGCCTAAATTGGGCTTAGAGGCTATTTCTTCTCCTACCCACAAAAAGAATGGGTGATTTGGATAATAGAGGGAGCTAGGCGTCTGATGCAATGTGATGATTCGTAGATCTGTGGATGCCCCCCCTGCAATATTCAAGGCAGTAACTGTGTGATTTGAGTCACCCAATGAGAGGGGGGTCCCTTCTATCGAACCGTCCTCCAGAATCAGGAACCCATCTGGCAGTGGGGGCTCGACAACCCAAGATTCTGCATCCCCTCCAAGGACTAATGGGGCATATAGCTCGCAATACTCCCCAATCTCGCATGACAGCACCTCAGCCTGATACTGAACCGAGTAAGGCCCGGGAGCGACTACCCCGATTTCAATTATCGAAGTTGAATGACCAGCTGCGTTCGAGGCGATTATGGTATATTCAGCCATAATTGTCTGCAATTTTGGGGTTCCGCTGATTACACCTGTTTGTCGATTTAGTGACAGTCCATCGGGAAGACTTGGGCTCACCAACCAGTTTTGAGGGCCGTCTCCATTGAAACTGGGGGTCAGGGGTTGAATCTCGACACCAGATATGGTAGTTATTTCCTCAACACCATAGGAAAGTGACGACGGCATGATCATGGCCCTGCAGTAGTCTCCAGTGAAAATCTGCAAGGGAGTGCAGTCATCCTCGGTAATCACTGGGATGAAGCAGTCCTGATGGGACGGCTCCTCCTGACAATCGATGACGATTGGTTCGTCATCCTGATCAAACAACCCCAAACATCCAGATAAAAGCATCAAAAAAGTCAGCATCAGAGCGGAAGCTCGCTTGCTGCGCATACACTTCGATAAAGGGAGGACATGAATAAGTTGTCATATTCCTGGATATGCTGGCCCTTCCTCGAAGCAGTATCTTACAGTTTGGAATTCGGACTTGAAAGATGAGACTTCAGACCTTATGGTCGAAGTGTCCTCCTTGTTTATCAGAGCCCTCACGAAAAAACGTGCCACGTCCTGCATTTCATCGACACCCATACCGACACGAGTCAGCTCTGGGACGCCCAGCCTCAGGCCACTGGGTCCTGACATTGCCTTAGTATCCCCAGGTAGCATATTCATGTTGGTAATTATACCACAGTCCTCGAGAGTCTGCGCGGCCCTCATCCCGGATCCCGAATCTGGGCCCCCATGCCGAGTCAAGACTTGGTGGCTCTCTGTGAATCCTCTTTCCTCGGCGATGACATCGAAGCCCTCTGAAGAAAGTGCGGCACCTAGGGCCTTTGCATTCTTCACTATGTCATTGGCGTAATCTGCTCCAAACTGTTCGAATTCAGCTAGTGCCACAGCCTTGCCAGCCACGTGATGTAGGTGATATGAAGAGCAGACACCGGGGAAGATTGAGTTATTCAGCCTCTTGTGCAGAGTAGTATCTTCGGAGTCTGATAGAAGAAATCCTCCCTGTGGCCCGGGGAATGTTTTGTGGCTACTTCCAGTCATCACATCTGCCCCCTCTCTCAAAGGATCCTGGAAAACGCCTCCGGCAATTAGCCCCAATACGTGGGCACCGTCATACATCACCGTGGATCCGACTTCATGAGCGGCGTCTGACAATTCTCTAAGAGGAGTCGGGAATAGGAAAACCGACTGCCCAAAAAGGACAAGGTTTGGCTCGTTATCCCTGATAAGTGACAATGAGGCATCGATATCCGGTTCCATTCTTTCCACATCCCAGGGGTATGTGACTAGATTCAACCCTCTGACTCCAACCGCCCCCATCCTAGCATGGGAGATATGTCCTCCGTCTGCGGTGGAAACCGCAGTAATGGTATCGCCTGGATTTGAAAGGGCCTTCAATGCGGCTATGTTGGACACGGTTCCGGAGGTTGATTGGATATTGGCAAAATTACAATTAAACACTCGTCTTGCTGATTTAATCCCCATCTCCTCTATTGTATCGAAATCATCACAACCTTGGTAGTACCTCTTTCCCGGGAGGCCTTCGGCATATCTGCCATGAAGATCTGAGTCGCAAGCTCTGCGAACTAATGGACTCAGGATATTCTCACTGGCAATCATCGGAATACTGTGTCGATAATGATTACCGGAATCATCGACAGCCTGCAGAATTCTCGATGTCGCATCCCTTGGATTCATGTCACTGCATCGAAGGAAGGTCAAAGAGTTTAACGGAAGGGGGTTTTCTTCCAATTCACATTCAATGCGCAATTCTTATTGAATTGTCCCCCGAATGAGTGGCATGAACAAGTACCGCTTATTGAAGCCGATTCTGATTGTAATGATGTTGCTAGCTTCAGCCCATGTAGTCTCAGCGAATGATACTGATGGGGACGGGACCGATGATGCCAATGATGACTTCCCCAACGATCCCTGTGCAGATACAGATACAGATTCTGATGGAATGCCAGACACTCTCGCCAATGGTTGTTCAGGAACATACGTCGTGGCACATACGTCATTTGAGGACCCATTTACAATATCCAGCGTGAAGTACACGGATACCGGTGACGAAAGTGTCGATCGGTATCTGTGGAATAATATGAACCAGCCTCATGTATCTCATAATCAGTCCAGTGGATCGGAGATGGGTTTCTCGCTTTACTACGAGGCGAATGGAGGAGTTGGTCTGACTGATGGCGATTACTTTGGGACAGTAAACTACACCGGTACTGTCGGAAACTTCACTGACGGCGATAACGGTTACCAAATGTCTGATGTCGATGGAATTACCACTCTAATTCTAGATAGTGTAAATGCTGAATATGTGAATTTTGATATGTTCCTTCAGGATACTGGTTACGAGACATCGACTCCCATCGATTATCTCATTATTCTATTCAATGGCACCAATTCACAAGTTCAAATTATGAACACTACTGGCTACGATATAGATGCTGACTTCCAATCCTACCTAGGTAATTGGACCAATGTAGTAACAGATATTTCATCTGCTGGTGCGGGGAGTCTTGAGGTCACATTCAGTTCTAATGCAGCCACTGAGTCACTATTCTTGGATAACATCGAGTTCACTTCGACATCACAACTTGTGGAAGATACTGATGACGACAACGATGGCTGGAGTGACGTTGATGAGAACTCGTGTGGGACGGATCCCCTTGACTCGAACGATACCCCAACAGATAGTAACGGCAACGGCGTATGCGATGCGATCGAGGGGGACGACTTTGATGGCGATGGCATACCAAATGATAGTGACCCAGACGACGATAACGATGGTTATGACGACGACTATGACGCATTTCCCCTAGATCCAACAGAGTGGGTGGACCACGACGGAGACGGAACTGGTGACAACGCTGACAC
>DALC01000080.1:8545-14112 GCA_002499325.1 Euryarchaeota archaeon UBA538 | reverse complement strand
AGCCGAACTGAGCCTCCTTCATGACGCTACCGCTTAATCTAGGACAGTTGTGGTGGGCATGACAGGATTTGAACCTGTGGCCTCCCGGTTATCAGCCGGGTGCTCCAGCCAAACTAAGCTACACGCCCTTGAGCAAATGTCCGACATGGGATACTGATTTGAAACCTACTCAGCCTCATCGAACTCTTCAGCGTCGTCCCCGTTGAGTTTCAAGAAGCTTGGAAGGGTCGTCAGGCGCTTCACCGTGCACCTCAGAATGACTTCATCTAATCTAGAGGTGGTTCGAGCTAGTTGTCCGACTGGAATTATGAGGGTATCAGGAAGTCCATGTTTCCTTTTGACCATGAAATGAGGATTAACAACCACCCCTCTGTATGTTCTCTTGATCTTGACCATCCCAACAACATTGCCTATGTCTATTCCATCATTGTCGAGTACGGCCCTGTCTAAGAGTTCATCAGGTGCGAATAACTCTTCAGAGATTCTCACAGTATTCCTCCACCTCCTCTGAAGCTCCCGCATCGATTTCGAGAGTTTAATTGCACCATCTGGCCTAATACTATGCACTAGTTCCTTGGAGAGGGGCGCACTTTCTGCGGGTTTCCTCATGAATTCCTCAGCTATCCCAGGCACGACCTGGAGCCTCAATGATTGCACGCATTCATCCCGGGGGTGAAATCTTTCCCCTGTGATCACGCCTACGAACTTGTCACCAACGTACACGTCTCTCTGAAGTAATTCCTGTATCCTGTATTCATCATTCATTTTCTCACCAATTGGAACTGAGTTGCATCCCCCGCGCTTCCTCTTCGTATCCCCAGAGTCTGGATTAGCACTTATACTATACTATAATTAAGACTGATAATCTAATTGAAAATTTTGTTAATAACATAAATTTCCTATTGCAAATTTAAAGTGAGTTTAATTTTTTGATAGATTATCAGAATTTCTGTTTCTCGTCGAGGCCACGATAATCCCAACCAGTTCAGAACGTTTACCAAGAACCTTGATGAGCAACCTGTACCTCGGACAATCGATGTCGGCCAGTCTCGATATTCTACATGCAATTCGTAACCACACTGGTAGTTGCTCTACAACTGGTCTTCCGGATGATGTCATCCTGTCTTTTATCGATGCTGATCCTTCTCTCAAGGTAGCAATTGATGAAGCCAAACTATCTTTTGACACACTATCTTCTGACTCTGGTTTGGATCTGAAATCTATGGATGAGGACTCACTAATTTCCAAACTTCAGTCAGATTTCGTTAATTTCTACTCCGCTGCGACTGTAAACCCCTATGTTGCTATTTCAGCCAGAGGTCCCTGGATTATCACATCACATGGCGCCGTAATCCATGACAACGGAGGATATGGGATGCTCGGAATGGGGCATGGCCCAGACGATGTTATTTCTTCCATGCAAAAGAACTGGGTAATGGCAAATGTAATGACCGCTTCATTCAGTCAGAAGAGACTAGCTGACAGGTTAAAGAAGGAGATTGGACACACTAGAGGGGAATGCCCATTTGATAGATTCATTTGTATGAATTCGGGTTCGGAATCTATGACTGTTGGAATGAGGATATCTGATGTTAATGCTTTGAAAATGACAGGACCGGGAGGCAGGCACGAAGGGAAGCCCACGAGGATGATCGCAATAGAAAGGGCATTCCACGGACGAACAGACAGGCCTGCGCAGATTTCACATTCCTGCAAGGATGGATACGATAGAAATCTGAATACCTTTCAAAATAGGAATAATTTGTCGCTGATACCAGCAAACGATATCCATGCACTTAGGGAAGCATTTCTTCAGGCAGACAGAGATGGTGTTTTCATTGAGCTACTTGCTATCGAGCCAGTTCAAGGAGAGGGCGCTCCAGGATTATGTATCGATAGGGACTTCTACGATGAGGCAAGAAAATTGACTAAGGAACATGGTTCGATGCTGATTATTGATTCAGTCCAAGCGGGTCTCAGGGGCCAAGGATGTCTCAGTATAGTTGACTACGAAGGCTTCCAAGACTCTGAGGCTCCCGATATGGAAGCCTGGTCCAAGGCAATCAATGCCGGACAGTTCCCTCTATCTGTTGTTGGGATGACAGCAGATGTAGCAGAATTATATGTCACAGGGATATACGGCAATACTATGACTACAAATCCGCGGGCTCTAGAAACGGCAATAGCAGTTCTCGACAGGATAACACCCGATCTACGTCAAAATATTCGACACCGGGGAAAGGAGTTCGTAGAGGGTCTCGAGATGCTGATGAGTGAGTTTCCAGAGGCAATTCTATCTGTACAAGGAACCGGACTGTTGGTTTGCGCTGAATTGGAACCGGACTTCTTCCCGGTGGTCGGACATGACAAAGTTGAGATGTGGTGTAGGAAGAATGGACTTGGAGTCATTCACGGAGGTCTTAATGCCCTAAGATTCACCCCCCACTTTTCTATCACTACAGAAGAAATAGATATGATATTACAGATTGTCAAGAAAGCAATAATTCACTTCTTAGAGGAAAAAAACCTCCAAAAAGCAACATCAGTAGCTTAAGTGGTAAGATGTCCAAGAAAATCCATCTCGGCGGGGATGAGGATGACTTTTTCCAATCACTGGCAGATCGACTATCACGAGCCGGTGCGACATTGGTCGTTTCTCCGGATGATGCTGAGTATGTAATCCACTTTGGACAGGAAGGTGATGGTAATATGGTAATTCTAACCCCAAATCAGAAAATCAGTCATCCGGGTCTCGTGGTCATAATTCATGATCTTCTCTCCCCTCGGGGAAACTCTGGCCATTGGGGAGATGAGGAGCTACATATTTGGGCTGAAATGGTACGTGAGGACAACATCAATATTGACACATTATCAAACATCCTTCCCAGACATTGGGTGAATGTTAGAGATGTTTGTGACGCACTATGCACGATCATTATGAGTGAGAGTAGCAATTCAATAACGGGTAACCTGAATATATCCGGAAGGAGATCATGGAGCCCCGAATATATTGTTAAGGAGATGAGCATGCTCTGGGGGAGGTATTCAGACTCGTTGAATTATTCTCATACTGTTGAGTCCCTTTCCTCTGTACCAGGGCCACTTTCACAAGAACCGAATATTCAGGTAGAAAGACCAGATCTATCGCCATTGCATAAATTACTAATCGAATGCGGTTCCGAGGGATGGTATCCGCTAGTTCCTATGCGTGTATCTCTAATGGAGATATTCGCCCATGCGAAAGAATGATGTTGTATTCAGTTCTTGTCGTTTTGGACTTGCACACGGATGGCCTGAGCAGTAGCCTTTGCTGCCTGCATTGCCTTTCTGACACGTGTGCCAGCTGCCTTGTTACCCTTGTCATGCTTTACAGCATCACCCATTGCATCTGTTAGCATTTCTATCATATCATGCATCATCTTCTCGACGGACATACCAATCACCGCATGCTAGGCCGTTCTTAGCCGTTTTCACGTCAGACATCACTTTCTGTGGTACTATGAAGAGAACAAATCACCGCCGAGAAGTGGCAATAATACGCTTGCATCGCCCTCAACGACCACTTGGGAGGCCTCAGGACGTATTTTACCCCATGAAATAGCCTCTCGTAGTCTCGCTCCGGAAAGTGATCCATCATATTCTGGCGCTGTTGTAATTGAAACAGCTGAGTCCAGGCCACCCCTATACTGGTTCCACCATATTACATGATGCTTCGAAATTCCTCCCCCTACCATTAGGGCATGGCTTTCCTCAGCAGTCCAAGTTAGGTCAGACAGTATCTGTTCATCAGCAAGGACATCTATCATAAAATTGGGAGATTTCTGCCTGTGCATGAATATTTGTGCTCCTATAGAACCATCTGTGATTCCGGGAATGACAACTGGAATTCTATTCTTAGCAATCCAATACAATAGTGAAGACTCATCTTGAATTCTATCGCCCAGGGCCCAGCATAGCTCTACACTACCAAAACCCAACCATGGGTTTTCAGGATTCAACGACACACGCTCTTCTTCGATCTCAGAAAGCCAAGGAAGTACGATATTCTCAAGAATTTCTCCATAGCATTCGTTTGGGACGACGACGTTCCCCAGTCTGTTTAGCCCCTGTTCTCCAAGAGCTATATCATCAAGACTGAAATCACCGTGGAAGTAATCTCTGAATGTCCTGGCAATGTCATGGTCTAAGGTTCCACACGTTGTCACTACGACATTGTACGAACGCCTCTTGAGCGCTTCTAGGAAGAAGCCACGCGTACCAGTCGCACACAAGCAGGCTGGAAATGAAATCCAGTTTAAGATTCCATCTGGGCCTACCTTAGAAATTGAATCTCTGAGAATATCCCTAGCAAAAGCGAGTTTTGTCGCAGTAAATCCTCCTGCCTCGGACATCTGGTCAATCAAGGATGAAACATCCCCCATCGCAGAGAAATCATAGTCCCTGACAGGGTGGTTGAAGTCTTCACGCGAGTAACCGCTCACAGTTCCCGCAGTACTAATGTGCCTTCAATTAGATGGGTTACGGAGTTGGATGATCCTATCACGTATCTGAGCGGCTTTCTCGAAGTCAAGCCGTTCAGCGGCTGCTCTCATTTCCCTCTCTAGTTTACTGACAACCTTCTCACTCTCAACCCTCTCTTCAATATCTGGGATCTCGTTTGTATCTATCTCAAACTCAGGCTGACTTACGTTTTCAAGCACCGAGCTTGAGGTATTCCACATTCCAGCTCCAAGTGAGAATTTCTGTGCTAAACCCGACACTCCCTTCTTACTCTGGAACTTTCCAACGAATCTCTTACCTCCCTTGGCTCCTTTCCCAGCAGTTCCAGCAAGTAGACTCCCAACCTCCTGACCCATGGTCGGGAGGGCTTTCTGGATAGTTTGGGGGACGATTCCATTCTCCTGGTTGTGAAGATCTTGACGGCCTCTTCTTGCGATAGTCTGACTCATAGCGGCTTCCATAGAAGGGGAAATAGAATCTGCATACAGAATTACTACTCCATTCTGATTTCTGGATGCTCTACCAATCGTCTGTAATAATGACCTCTCGTTCCTCAGGAAACCCTGTTTATCAGCGTCAAATATGGCAACTAATGAGACTTCAGGGATATCTAGTCCTTCACGAAGTAGATTTATTCCGACAATAACATCAATATGCCCCAGCCTGAGTGCTTTGATTATCTCAGTTCTCTCTAATGTATCTATCTCGGAATGCAGGTAGTGTGCTTTTATCCCATTCCTGTCGAGGTATTCTGCAACCTCTTCCGCGAATTTAATTGTCATCACTGTGACTAGCACTCTCTCATTCTTTTCTATCCTCGAATTTATTTCAGACATTAGATGTTGAACTTGGCCTTTGGTTGGCTTGATGACTATCTCTGGATCCAGCAATCCTGTGGGACGAATCTCCATCCTCACTACTCCTTTGATCTTGGATAATGTTCCTTCCATGGTAGATGATCCGGATCTCTTCTTGAACTCAGCCACCTTTGAACCGCCTCCGCCTCCAACATGCAACAACTCCTCAGGTACTCTTTGATCAGTCACTTCAGCTAAATGGCGTAGCTC
>DALC01000080.1:0-8167 GCA_002499325.1 Euryarchaeota archaeon UBA538 | reverse complement strand
AACTCGTCGATTCTGAGTGGTCTGTTGTCATACGCAGAAGGAAGTCTGAATCCATGATCTACGAGATTCTTCTTCCTGGAGAAATCACCACCATACATCCCACCCACCTGAGGAAGCGTAACATGGCTTTCATCCATTATTACCAGATATCTGTCGGCGTCACCATGGAACTTCTCTGCATTGTTAGAGAAGAAATCCAAGAGACAATAAGAGCGCTCTCCTTTCTTCCTCCTATCAAAATGTCTAGAGTAATTCTCAACACCCTTGCATGAACCAATTTCATTTAACATCTCCAAATCAAATTTTGTCCTGCCCTCAAGACGATGCGCCTCGATATCCATTCCTTGATCCTCAAACCACCCTATTCTTCCTTCAAGCTCATGCTCTATGTCTTCCAGAGCTTGATTGAAGCTTTCTTCACTAGTCATGTAGAACTCTCTAGGATGGATCCAGGCCTCTTCAAACTCGTCTAGTACCTCCCATGATACAGCTTCGCATACTTGTATTCTCTCAATCCCTTGCCATCCAAATCTAATTCTAATCGGATCATCCCTGCTTGGCATCCAGACATCCAATACCTCTCCTCTGAGTCTGATATCTCCTCTTGTTATTTCGCCAGTTACCCTGCGATATTGGAGGCCAACTAGGTCACGGACTATATCCTGTGGATCGACCTCCTGTCCTATTTCCAACCTCAAGTGATTTTGTTGGAATACTTCAGGAGGGTTTAGCCCGTATATGGCTGATACAGTTCCTATCGTGATTACATCCGGCCTAGAGACGAGGGATGCCACTGTGGAGAATCTTTCCTGTTCTATCCTCTCGTTCATCTGTAACTCCTTGTCGATATACAGGTCGCGTCCGGGGATATACGCTTCAGGCTGGTAGTAGTCGTAATAACTGACGAAATACTCAACTGCATTCTCTGGAAACAACTCACTCATCTCTTGCCACAACTGTCTTGCTAGAGTCTTATTATGCGAGAGAATCAGCGTTGGAACTCCCAGTCTTTGAATAATATTCGCCATTGCGAAGGTCTTTCCCGACCCTGTTACGCCCATGAGAACACATCTCTCCTGATTCGATTGAACCTGCTCAACCAGTGAGTCAATAGCTTGCTCTTGATCTCCTGCAGTACCGTAATCAGAACGTAGTATGAACATCATATCACCTCAGTCCAAAAACCCACTGCCAGTAGGCTCAACAATCATAATTGAGGCCAGAAGAACCCATCCGGTGAGCATCGAAATTCGGAAAAGTACAGTTTGAAAATCCTCCAATCTCTCTCTTACGAGAATGACTGCAATATTCAGAATGCACATCAGACCTGCAGCACCAAGAAACCAAATCTCGTTAATGGGATCCGAGATAGCGAAGCAGGCAAACCATAGTAAAGTGAGTTGAATAGACGTCCTAGTTGTCGTAGTGTCATCGAACCTGGAAGGAAATGAGTGAATTCCGTTTTTCCGGTCACTCTCAATATCCATTCTTGCATAATTGATATCAAACGCGGCAATCCAAAATGTCACTCCCAGTGAGATGAAGAAAATTGTCGGATACCAAAGGAAATCTGTATTTCCATCGTTCAATCCTGTAATTGACGCCCAACCGTGAACGTCTGCCGTGACTGCCACCCACGCTCCTGCGGGCGCGAGTGCGAGACAGATCCCTAACCAAAAGTGGCACAACCACGTGTAACGTTTTGTGTATGGGTAGACGACGAAAACTAGGACCGGGAGCCATGCCATCATCAATGCAACTTCGTTAAGTTGCCAGGCTCCAACCAATAGCATCGACAGAAAGATTGCTGAGAGGCCCCAGGCTGTTTGCATCGACATATCACCCGAAACAAGGTGACGATTTGCCGTTCGAGGATTCAAAGCATCAATGTCTCTATCTATTATTCTATTCAAAGCCATTGCAAGCCCACGAGCCCCGATCGCAGCTACCAAAATCCATAAAATATCGATTCCAAACTTCTCAGAAGAAATATCGTTCATGAACTGATTATGAGCAAGAACGTATCCAATCAAGACAAAGGGAAGAGAGAAAAGGGTGTGCTCAATTTTTACGAACTCCAGAATCTCTCTAAAACCCATTAGAAACCGCCTTCCTCAAGCCAGGAGTCTACCCTATCGAGGATATCTTGGTCATGCAACGTGACCCCTGGCCACCTCCTCACAGGAACCGGACCTTCCAGTGAAGGTATGGGCGCAGTGGCGTCCCAGCAAACTCTCCGCTTGTCCAAATCAAAGTGTAGGTCCCTTCCCACATCAAATCTACAGAAAAACTGCCAAAGGAGCACCCTCATCCAACCCTCATCGTACAGATCAACATCTGAATCTGTAATGAATAACCATCTCAGACTCTTCGCGCCCTCCAAATTCCATATGGAATCCATAATCCTCTGAATCTTGACCCGTTGTCTCTGAGCTCCCTCTTCGTCATTCTCCTCAACATTTTCTTCTGGGGAAGGCCCTCCTTCAATTTTCGTAGTTACGACGAGCATGGAGGATCGCAAAAAACGAGCTTGAATCACTCCATCTATTCCAGATGCTGAAACTTCGAGAGACTCAGGACATCCTTCCAGAGGCCCTCTTCTGCCTCTAGGGTCGCTGTCGAGTGGAGTAGTTGCATCTATCAATAGCTTATCATGGATATTATCCCAGGGGGATGCATGAGCTAGCGAGTCAGCAACCATCCCCGGGAGAACTATAAGATCCTCAGAAATATCTACCTTGGAGTCGAGAGCATCCAGTAAGGAGTCAAGGTCCTTTACATCATGATTAGGATCAACGGCTACTATTGTTTTGAGAAACATCATTTGTCCCGCCCCAAGGAGTCCCAGTGCAGTTTTCCTCCCTTGTCTTGGATACCTCTTTTTCGATGAGACTATTGCCAGATTGTGAAAACCAGTTTCCAGAGGGAGAAACAGACCTAGCACATCTCTGTGCTGAAACTGCAATACGGGCAGGAAAGCATCTCCTATTGCCTCTCCCAGGTATCCATCTTCCATTGGAGGGACTCCCACTATTGTCATCGGAACCACGGCATCTTTCCTGTGTGTTATTGCTTCAATGTGCATAACGGGGTACTGATCAGCAAGAGAGTAATGTCCGAAGTGATCCCCAAAAGGCCCTTCTTCTCTGGTCTCGCCTGGAATCATATAGCCTTCAATAACCACGTCGCAATCAGCAGGAACTAACAAATCATTAGTAACACATTTCGTGATTCTAAGACGTCTCTTTCCAAGCAATCCCGCGAATTCATACTCAGAGAGGTTATCTGGAAGCGGAGAAATGGCACTAAACATCACTTCTGGTGGACCCCCTAGACAGATTGCCACTGGCATCCTTTTCGAGGAAGCATCAGCATGGTCTGCCCCATGCTTGTGTGCCTGCCAATGGAGGCCTACCTCTTTCGGGCCGAAAACCTGACTTCTGTACATTCCCATATTATGAACCCCGGTATCGGGATCCACTGTAACCACGAGAGGCAGGGTCATGTATCTCCCTCCATCTTCTGGCCATGTCTTGGGTATGGGGAGCCTAGTGACATCTGGATCTCTAATCACGACCTGTTGACATGCGCCCTTCCTAACCCTCATTGGAGCCATAGACAACCCCTCTAAAGCCAAGCCTATTCCAGTCCAAGGGGCCTTTAGTATGCCTCCAATATCAGGCTTCATCAGAGCGACCATTCTCTCCCCTATCTCTTCAGGCCTATTTACCCCAAGAGCGTGGTTTGTCCTGTCTCTGGTTCCGAAGAGATTCATAGCAAGGGGAATCTCGCTAATTGTCCCATCTGGAAGCCTAGGCTGTTCGAATAAAATCGCACTACCCCCCCTCTTGACTAACCTATCTGCAAAGCACCCAGCTTCAAGCTCCACATCTACTGGATCTGCTACTCGAATCAGCTCCCCAGAGTCTTCCAAGGATCGAATGTAACGCGTCAGCGTGCGCCAGACCATGTAATCCCGGAGCACTCACAATAGTAGAAGGTTCGCTCGTCGCCACAGGTGACTCGACCGACGGTTTCTTTTGAGTGGCTCCTCTCGGGGTGGCATGGAAGAGGACATGACCATCTGTGACGTTTTGGTTATCGGTGCAGGACCAGGCGGGGGTAATGCTGCACTCCAATGTGCTAGACTGGGCCTGGATACCATACTTGTCGAAGATCATGATGAGATAGGAACCCCCGTCCACTGTGGAGAATGTATCTCTGACTTGGCCTGTCAGAACCTAGGACTCAAACTACCCGAACATGTAATCAGTAAGAGCGTCAAAGGTATCAGGGTAATTTTTCCAGATGGAACTGAGAAATGCCTTTCAGAGGAAGGATATGTCTTGGAAAAGCACCTCTTCGAACAATGGATAGCTGACTCTGCCGTAAGTGAGGGAGCCAGACTCTGCCTGAGTCACAAAATTACAGGAATGCAGAAATCGTTCGAGGGAAAAAAATTCTCAGGATGGCTCTGTGAGGGCAAAGGTGATCTCTTCCCCATACGAGCTAAGATAGTGATAGATGCTTCTGGGGTATCGTCAGTTAGCTCGAAGCTACTCGATCTCAACCCAAGAGGAAAGGTTGTGGCGGGAATGCAATACGAGCTTGAAGGTGTACCAACTGATGGCTATCTCGATTTCTACATTTGGCCTTCTTATGCTGAGAAGGGATATCTTTGGATGATTCCTAAGTGTGACGGTAGGGCAAATATCGGACTAGTTACTGAGGACAAGCCTAGAACTAAGAAGGCGCTTGATGAGTTCATTGAACACACACATTTCAAGGGACTTAACCAGAATCTACCTTCTTGGAAAAAGAAGGGAAACCCAGCCTTTGGAGGGACCATTCCCATTTCTGGACCACATGAGAATACCCATTATGACGGATTAATGCTAATTGGCGATGCAGCTGGATTCACCTCCCCCTTATTCGAGGGCGGTTCTCACCTAGCATTGAAATCCGCCGTATTCGCCGCCCAGACTGCAGCAAAGGCAATCTCAGATGATGACCTGTCGTCTGAAAAATTATCACAGTACCCAGAGCTATGGAAGGCTGAATTCCCTCCATATGACAAGATACTGAAGGGTAAAAATGCCCTATTCGAGCTATCCGATGAAGAGATGTCAGTTATGGCACAGTGCTTCCCGGATGAAATGTCAGATATGGGCTTCTCGGGCAAGGCGTTCGTAGGGTTGAAGCTCCTATACAGAAGCCCTGGATTATATGCTAAAAACATAATCAGAGCCATGCTAGCCTTTGGGTACAGCAGGGCAAAGTACTACGGTTGGTGAGATGTTGCTTTCCCAAATTGGGTGGCTACTATTGGTCACTGGCATAGCCTATTCAATTCTCCAGTCTACTAGCATAGGAAAGTCATCCAGTCCTATCTCAAGGGATCTCGCACTCATTTCACAAGTATCACCTTTCATATTACTTACATTCTGCTTTGTCACTGATGTGAAATCACTTGAGTTGGTTTTCAGATTCGGAGGGGAAGACCTTCCATTGTTCTACAGAATATCCGCAGTCTGGAGTAGCAGGTCAGGCCCCCTCCTTCTCTGGGCCGCTCTAATGGCAATAGTCACCAGAATCATGTCTGCTAGAGCGAAAGGCTCACCCTTGGAAGTCAGAATAATGCACACATGGGTAGGTTTCATCCTCCTATTGTCCCTACTGCTCGGACCCTTCGATGAAACAACTTCTTCATCTGCTTCGGGGCTAAATCCTCTTCTTCAAACCGATCTGATGGTCATCCACCCACCAGTAGTCTTCGCATTCTACTCTTTATGCATAGCAACCTCGAGCGTAGTCATCGCAGGTATCATCAGAAGAGACTCCCCGATTACCATCCACAAATCGCAACTGTACTGGGCTAGGGCAGGTTTCGTGGTTGGAACGATAGGAATAGGACTCGGCGGACTCTGGGCTTATACAGTTCTGGACTGGGGGGGCTATTGGGCTTGGGACCCGGTCGAAACTGGCTCCCTACTCCCTTGGTTATGCTTGCTACTTGTTGTACATGCTCGCTCCAAAACAGGCAGCAGCGCAATAATCGCCTCACCTGCTGTTGGATTACTCGCAGGTGCACTAACATTCCATGCCACTCTAGTTACCAGGGCCAATGGCGTCTGGGCATCTGTACATGCTTTCGTAGCGGACGGGGAGGGGGCTCTTCCCCAGGATCCATATCTGAGGGTGCTAGATGTTGTAGAATTCGACGCCATAGGAGCAGAGTTAGTTGGATACTTGTCAGCAATAATTCTTCTAAGTGCTTTCGCAGTAATTCATCTGGCCAGAGTCCAAAGGTCAGACTTGGAGTCTCAAAACTCAAATTCTATGATTCAGGAAAATAAAAATCTTGCATTGTCCCTGTTAGTAATTTTCTTTTTGGCCTCTTTGTGGATAGGTTCAGTCGCAGTCATTCTAGTGGGAATGTCACTGATGTACCTGATAGTAAACGCCAGTAATTCAGACCCTCCTCTTCATTGGATATTCACGGGAATAGCACTGATGTTGTTTTCAAGTTGGACATGGAATGCAGAATGGTACCAGTCTCTGATTGGAATGACCCCGTTTCTCGTTCCATGGCTAATTTCAGAGAAGGAAGATGACTGGTCTTTCATCACTGGATTGTTTACCAGCGCCTCCTCAAGACTAAGGATTTCCAAGGCAATACCATGGTACGGAGGAGCTGGATTTCTATTGCTGACATGGATGATACTCACAGTCGAGATTGATGGTACTAGTCTTCAGGCTCACGAATTTTACGGGTCCCCCTTCATCGCTCTTCTAGCAATTGGTCTGGCTTCGTACACATGGGGGAAATCAATAAGCCACAAAACAGGAACGTTCCTGATTCTATCTGCCATAATATGTTCTGTTCTAGCCGCCCTCATGGCAGATTCAATAGCACTGCCCGGAGATCCAAAACTTCCAATATCATCTTCGGTATCTAGGGGTTCTCTTGCCTCCTTCATGCTGGTCCTCCTGATCTTCTCTCTACCATTCAACATCAGGAATTTACTACTGACAATGCAGTCTAATGCCAGAAAGATTTACACCGGGGGTTTTGGGGGACTAAAATCTCCAAGAGTGAGGCTAATAGCAAGCCATATCTCTCATGTTGGGATCCTCCTACTACTCATAGGGCACGTTTTTACCACAACACTAGTGGATAGATCGGATCCTTCTCACTTGATTACTTTGGAGAAGAACAAGCCGGTATCGTACGGTAGCTACGAGTATGTGTTGATTGATACAATAGTACTCTCTGAAGGAGATGAAGATTTTGACTTTAAAGTCGGCGATGGCTTTCTAGGGGTGGTCATTGAAATGAGGAAAGATGGGGAGCTTGTTGATACTCTTGTCCCAGGTATACTAAGATTCGGCCCGGTCCCTAGATCAGAGGTGGATAGACACGTAGGACTATTCGGAGATACTATTCTCATAATGGATGGTTTTCAAGTGCAGGATCTAATGCCAGCACTATTTTTCAACCAGACTGAAGGTCTCGATAGAGTGAGGGTGACAATCCATGAACTTCAGGGAAGCCACTTAGTTTGGACTGGATGGGTACTCTTGATTATCGGAGGAATTCTGGCGTTTTCGTCATCTGAAAAACCCTCCAACAAAGAGGAGGAATGAATCCTCGCCCAAGCATTGGGCACCGTTTGAATGAAAAAGGGGAAGCGGGTCGGCCGGACGCCAAGGAGGCGAATCACATGGACAATGGTGCAATAGTACACATCGACTACGACCTTTACGAGGTCGACACTGAGAGACTCATCGAGACTACACGCGAGGACGTAGCTAAGGAGCATGACCTATTCGATGAAAATAGGGAATACTTGCCAATGATTACCGTCGTAGGAGATGGGAGACTGATAGCAGGTTTTGAAGCATCTTTATCAGATGCTGAAGCCGACAAAGACTACGAGATAGACATAGAAGCTCCTGATGCATACGGCGAGAGGGATGCCAGTCTTGTTGAGACAATTGGGCAGAATGTTCTGATGAGAAGCGTGAGGGATCCTAATATGCTAGCAATCGGCGCTCCAGTGGAGATTGGAGGAAGGACCGGCGTGCTACAATTCTTGAGTGCTGGCCGTGCCAGGATCGACTATAACCACCCATTAGCCGGATCAACACTCAGGTACAACTACAA
>DALC01000052.1:5586-7500 GCA_002499325.1 Euryarchaeota archaeon UBA538 | reverse complement strand
CCTGCAGAGGGAGAGCCGGAGGGATTAGCCTCGGCAATCCAACACGGAGGCAAGCCACTTTCCTACAACAACTACCTAGATCTGGATGGGGCACTGAGACTCGCGCAGAACCTCATTCACACATGCTCCGATTATGACCATGGTTGCGTAGTAATCAAGCACACCAATCCATGTGGAGCCGCAGTCGACGATAATCAATCAGAGGCATGGATAAACGCACTGGCTAGTGATCCAGAGAGCGCGTTCGGTTGTGTCATAGCATTTACGAAGGAGGTTCAGCCTGATACCGCTATCGCCATTGGGGGGCACTTCTTTGAGTGCATGATAGCACCTGGGTACCACCCAGAGGCTCTGGAGATCCTATCCTCGAAGAAGAATCGCAGAATGCTGACCCTAAGCTCCATGGGACCAAGGGTTGAGGATCTCTCACTTCGACAGGTAAGTGGAGGCTGGCTAGCACAGGTGCAAGGCCCCCCCGCAGTAGAATGGGATAATTCCGAGTGTGTCACAGATAGACAGATGGAAGAGGGCGAGCTCTCCCTAGCCAAATTCGGATGCGCCGTATTGTCCGAGGTCAAATCGAATGCGATCATCCTCGTCTCAAAGACGTCTACAGGCCTCGCTACAATTGGAGTTGGCCCGGGCCAGACCAGCAGAGTCGAGGCCGTCAGGATAGCATCTAGGAGAGCTGGCGACAGAGCGAACGGTTCGATGATGGTATCAGATGCCTTCTTCCCATTCAGGGATGGCATAGACTCGGCCAACGATATAGGGGTCTCGAGCGTGGTTCAACCGGGTGGCTCAGTTAGAGATCAGGAGTCAATAGATGCGGCTAACGAGCATGGCATCTCAATGCTGTTCACGGGAACCCGATTGTTCCTACATTAGCTCCTTTTGGGCAGAAATGAACCTGAATGGACTGGCTAAAGTGGGTACTCCACTGTAATGAGTCACATTTTCCCTGAAATGGGATTGAGGGTCATCGAGAGCCTCTGATATCGTATTAACGGACGCACATGGAACTCCAATAAGGAGCTCTTCCAAATCAGCTCTCGTGAATCCCCTTATTGAGTCATGGACCATACTCTCTACGAGATCCCTATTCTCAATCCTGACGCTATTCTCGATCCATGACTCAGGAGAGTCAAGGGAAAGGGCCTCGACCAGCTTCTCCCATTGTCCACTGGTCCCGACACCTATGGCAAACCAACCATCACTTACCTGAAAGACCCGGTATGGAACGAGATTCGGATGACTACTGCCCATCCTCCTTGTTTTCATGCCCGCCAGGGCATTGTGTCCCTGGTTAACCAGAGAGGCAAGAGCAGTGTCCCACAACGAGATATCTATCCTAGCCCCCCTGCCGGTCTTCTCTCGTCTGAGTAGACAGGCTAGTATCGAGCTGACCGCGTTCATACCAGTCATCACATCTATCCAAGCCACCCCTACCTTGGCTGGAGCCCCGTCCTTCTCGCCGGTTACTGACATAATGCCACTTCTGGCCTGCATAGTCAGATCGAATGCAGGCTCATCCCTACGAGGGCCCGTCTGTCCATAGCCCGATATGCTACACACAATCAGATCGTCTCTAACAGGCCCGAGAAGCCGGTCGAACGTTCCCGGTCTGAAGTTCTCGATTATTACATCTGACTCCTCAATCAAGGACCGGATCTTCTCTCTCTCCTCTTTGATATTTGCAAACAGTATCTCTTTTCCACGGTTGCATGAGAGGAAGTAGGATGCTACCTCATTTCCATCGAACCCTGATTGAAAGGGAGGTCCCCATTTTCTGGAATCATCACCCCAAGGGGCTTCAATCTTGGTTACTTGGGCACCCATATCGGACAGCGTCTGAGCCGCGTGAGGGCCTGCTAGGATTCTGGATATATCTAGGACCTTAATTCCCTCTAGCGG
>DALC01000052.1:0-5260 GCA_002499325.1 Euryarchaeota archaeon UBA538 | reverse complement strand
AGTATCATGTTTCCCGCTAAAGAGCCCTCCAATTCAAATTATTCTAAGATTAGACTCGGTCGGAAACTGGTCTAGATTCAAATCGGGGTCCAAATCCCCATTGCCCTAGCCACACACCATCCTGACCATCCCTCGAAGACCCCGAGAGAACCGCCTGCTAACATACCAGCAGACGCATACCAAAGATATGGGAGCTCGACAATGTCGAGGTAAGCCACACCAGCGATGCAAAGACCACCTAAGATGGACGCAAGACCCCCGAAAAGTCGTAGGGCCTTACCCCTAGCATCAATGTTGCATTCCATAACCATACAATAAACCCCTAACCCGAGGTAATAAACACGTGTTTTCACAAAATCACGACTAATTCCTGGTAGGTACTCTGAAACCGACATACCAAATCCCAACCAGTCCTACCAGAAGAACCGCACCCGTCCCGAAGCCCGGATCAGCACCATTCCAAGTAGACGGGTCACTGAGAGTACCGGTCCCTCTGGTCGATACCGCCCAAACGAAGTATGCAGACAGTGAAGTCATCACCCCGATCAGCGAGACGACCCCATACTTGGCATGCTTGGGAATAGTCTTACCAGTGGCGTAATACTCGAAAATCGCTGCCCCGAAGTAGTCATTGGTAAGGGTCCACCGGAAAAGCTTCTCACTGGATATAGAAAAAAAGTAGGCGGCGGGCACAGCCCAAGACACCGTGGGCCACCCGGGAATCCATATCCCAATTATTGCGAAAACCACGAAGAGACCACCCAAAGTGGTGTATAGCCTACTTTTTGACGGACTGCTGGAGACCGAGTACCTCTCCACTATCTCATCTACAGTCCCGAGTCTTTCCATGTGGCTCATGCCTGCTAGAGGCCGGCGCTTTAAGTTCAGATGCCCAACCACTCTCAACGAGGCGCCCAATGAGTAACATGAAACACAAGGTCACCTTCAGAGTGGCGTGAGTGACGAATATGTCCTCCCAAGGAAAGCCACCCCAGACTCTCCATTACGCCTGGCAGTGATGATTTCAGGAGGCGGTTCGGGCCTCAGAGCACTGCTGAAGCACCAACAGGAAGCCGATAGAGCACATATCACGACGCTGGTGATAGCGGACTCAGAGTCAGCAGGGGGACTGAAGCACGCAACGGATGCTGGCATAGAATCCTTCTCCGTCCCCCTGCCTCAAGAACTCAGGGGGGCCGAGAGGAGGAAGGCCCACGAGGAACAGATCATCAGAATCATCGAATCCAAGGATATTGAGATGGTAGTCCTCAGCGGATATATGAGAATCCTGACCTCCTTTTTCGTGTCTCGGTGGAAGGGGAGGCTGGTGAACATTCACCCGTCACTGCTTCCAGATTTCCCAGGCGCCCATGCTCAGAGAGATGCCCTAGAGGCAGGAGTGAAGGTGTCGGGGTGCACAGTACACTTCGTAGACGAAGGAGCTGACTCGGGCCCTATTATTGAACAGAGGGAGGTTCCAGTACTCGAATCTGACACCATCGACACACTAACGGACAGGATCAAACAAGCAGAGCATGAACTATACCCCAAGGTACTAGATGATATATCTTCAGGAAGGGTACTACTCTAGATCACTGGGCTGGTTTACGTTTCTAACCACTTCCTCTCTTGCCTCTACCAGAACATGGTCCATTCCACGGAACTGCTCTCGAAGAGGCCTTCTGCTGCTTCCCACCAAACCAGCTACTTCAGGTCTAACGAGAGCTAGTAACGGATGTGTCCTACCCGAGCAGACGGGCATAGCAACTTTACAGTCCCCAATTCCCACCTCGAGGTCAACAAGAAGCTCCATTTCTAGCCAGGGAACGTCAACAGGGGCTATCTGCAAAGGATCATTGCAGAAGGGGTCTGTTAATGCATCCAGTATCGCTTCGATGGGGCCAGCATATGGACTGGAATCAACCACCCACTCAATTTGAAGAGAGGAATCCAGTACCCTACCGTACTTCTCCATATGCTCGGGTGAAGCAACTGAAATTCTGATTGGCTCCAAACCGGCCTCTGCCAGAGTCATGACAACTCTTTGTATGCATGCGACACCATCAACTTCCAACAGGCACTTGTCGCTACCCATCCGGCTTGACCTGCCACCAGCTAGGACAAGGGAACGCAAGCCCTCACCTCAACTCGTCCAACCTGCTTAGAGCATATTGGATTTCATCCATCAAATCCAAGGCCCTGCTCATGAAGACTGCCCTCTCCTTCCTTCCTTCCGACTCCTCTAACCAGACCATCAGCTGTCTTATGTCCCTAGAATCCCTCATTATTGTCCACTCCAGTACACTCTCTGCTATTGGGTCCTCTGAGGGCAACAGCCGTCCAGACATGACCAGCTGTCAGGGTACTCACACATATCCGCTTCGTTTCATAGTGCTCCTAGGGCCTACTTCCGAACGCTATCTAACATGTTTCACATTGAAATTCTATCAGGAGCGTTCATGAAGGTAAAGTCCTCCGGTGTAATCAAGCTTAGGCCCACTCGAGGGTGTCAATCACCCATCACTGCCGATTTTCGGCTACTGGAACGAGGCCCCGAAAGTGGGCCCGATAGCGAAGGAGAAATGAAAATATGTCACAAGAAGGAAAGTATGTCATACACGCTTCCATCCGAACGGATGGAAACGTCCAGAGGAAGGATGTGGTTGGCGCAATTTTCGGTCAGACCGAAGGTCTGCTCGGCGAGGCGCTCCAACTAAGAAAACTACAGAGAACAGGTCGAATAGGGCATGTTGACGTGGTTCTTCATCAGAACAAGGGCAAGGTGCAAGGAGAGATTCTTGTATCCTCGTCACTGGATCAAGTTAGTACAGCAGTAATAGGAGCCGCTCTGGAAACAATAGATAGGATTGGCCCATGCAAGGCCGTCATTAAAGTAAAGATGATCGAGAACCAGCAGTCTTCCAAGAGAGACCACGTGATCGAGAGAGGAAAGCAGCTTCTGCTGAAGATGGTAAACTCTGGTGTAGACGATTCAAAGAATATCCTGGAAGAGGTCAGAGCTGTTCTGACATTGGACAAGGAGACAGAGTACCATGGGATGACCGCAGGCCCAAATGTCACCGAGTCAGAAGCAATCATAATTGTCGAAGGCAGGAACGATGTTAGGAATCTACTCAAGTTCGGTATTAAGAACGCGATCGCAACAATGGGCTCCGGAATTAAGCCGGAGTTAGTCGAGCTTGCCAAAAGAAAGAAGGGAGTCACGGCTTTCATAGACGGAGATCGTGGGGGGAAACTCCTGCTAATGGAAATAAACGGTCAGCTGGGGAAGTCCCTCACGCACGTCGCCATGGCCCCCCAGAGCAGAGAAGTAGAGCATCTTGAAGGAAAAGTAGTCACGAAGTACCTACAGCAGAAGGAAGTCGCAAGCAAAGCAGTACCCAGGATTCAATCAGAGTTGAACAAGGAAGACGACAAATCCGTGGGCAGAGGGAACGAGTCATTGGTCGCTCCAGACCATGTTAAGGAATGGGCTTCACACCTTGAAGGACTCAAGAAGAACAATGCTGTCATCATCCTAGAGGATGGTTCAGGAACTGATCCGATTGGAGCTAGAGCTCTCGCAACCGCCATGGCGGAGGCCGAGGGAGCCACAGGACTTGTCTTCGCTGGCAAGGTTAATGACAGGATCTTCGAGCTGGCATCAGGGGCCGGTATTGAGAATGTCCTCGGTACATCGGTGGGTGGCGTAACCCGAAAGGGCAACGTACAAGCTTACTCTTCTGAAGACCTCTGATAATTACATCCGGCGGGACGTAGTCCCGTTTGGAACCCGCGTCTTGGCAAGCTCATCAGCAGAAGGCATCAAAAGTCCATTAGGTCCGCTGTAACTGATGGATCAGACCACCGCCGGCATTCTGGCCGTCTATTGCATTCTAGGAGTCACTATCCTCGCTCTCTGGCTCAGACATCGATCAGTCCTAACCCAGAGAGACAGAATGATGAACAGAATGGGCGATCTTCAGACTAACTTATCTGACACTACCCAGAGGCTGGACCTGCTTTCGAGAGGGGTGGATACGATCCTAGGTGAGACTCCCGAAGTTCGTAATCTACTCGGAGTACACCGTAAGCTGGAGAGTGCGGAGAATCTACTATTCGACCAAGGAATAGCAGTCAGCTCAAGTGAGTCATGTGCGATCGCCTCTCACGCTGCAAAGGCAATCATCGAGAAGCACAGCACAGAACCCGGTGAGAATACTCCAATACTTCCAGGACTACTCCCGCTTGTTGTAAGACTTGATGCTATTCTGACGGAGGCAGAGATGAGGGCCGAGGACTTGGAACTCAATGGAGGAGAGCATAGAATCCTCGGTGAGCTATTCCATGCGTCCGCCAGGACCTCAAGGGCCGCGGACTGTTATAGAATGGCAAATCAGATGGACCCAGAGGACTCGTCATCTCTGAGGTCTTTAGCCAGAATTCAGAGAGAATCGGGAGAATTGGAAACCCTGGATAGAACGCTTGAGAGACTGTTGGCAACATCCCCCGATGATCTAGAGGCCCTCGCAGAACAAGCCGCGATCCTAGTCGGTTCTGATGATGAAAGATACGATAGAAACAAGACACGGCTCGTTGCTTTGGGTGAACCTCTGGAAGAGACCGAAACCTCGTCCAAGCTATCTGAAATCGCCCTGAGAGCGAAAGACTCCAGGATTTCTGGCGATACATCCACCCTAGATTCCAACGACTCCCCGTTACTGGTAGAAAGAGCTGCTAAGCTAATCGGATTGGGAGAGGCAGGCGCCGCCCTCGAGGCAATTACAAAAGCGATTGAGATGGATGAGGACAACGGACCAGCCTGGCTTCTGCATGCACGCATACTAGCCGCAGGAGAAGGTAATTCTAAGGAAGCCATTCGGAGTATCAGAAGAGCAACCGCCCTCGGAGAATACGGAGTGATAATGGAATCCGAGATTCTTGAGAACGAAGGGAGACTAGATGCCGCTCGAGCGGTCTTGGAAGAGCACCTTGAAACACTCCCCGAAGATGCAGAAGCCAGAGCCAGACTTAGCCTAGTCCTGATGAAGGCCGGCTCCATAGACTGGGCAAAGGCAACTCTCAACGAAGCCCCTCCCGTCTGCTGGGAGAGTTCCCACATGCACGTCATGGAGGGGAGACTGCATTTGCATGATACGGAGCAGTACAGGGACGAGTTTGGAAATCATGACCCCATACTCCTGATAGATGCGTTGATCTCATTCGACGCAGCTATAGATCACGATAGGGAAAACGGCCT
>DALC01000107.1 GCA_002499325.1 Euryarchaeota archaeon UBA538 | reverse complement strand
GGTAAAATCCTCGAATACGGAAAAAACAATCAAGTGTGCATTGATCTGTGGATGTGATGGAGCTCATTCTTGGGTTCGGAGATATATGAAGATGGGAAGACCAAAAGAAATGATGATTGGTTATCAAGTAGAAGTTTCGGGATACCCGAACGAGCCAGGTAAACTAGACATGTTTACAGGATCAGAGATTTCTCCAGGATTTTTTTCTTGGGCGATTCCATCTGGTGAAACAACCAGAATAGGCATGTGGAGTAAGGCGGAACTGCTTACCGACAAATCTTGTGAAATGTTGATTAGTAATCTGATGAATGAGTCGATGTGGAAAAATAGATTTGAGAATTGTACTATAATTGGGAGGTTTGGTGGACCTGTTCCCAGTGGACTAATTAAGTATCCACTTAAGGAAAGAGTGGCCCTCTTCGGGGATGCCTCAGGGGCGTGCAAACCAACTACAGGCGGAGGCATTAGCACCGGATTTGATCAAGTAGATATCCTCGCTCCAAAATTATCAGAGTGCATAATCAATGGAGATCTATCGGAGGAAAGAATGCAAAAAATTGGGAAGTTACTTGACCCAATGAGGAAGAAGCTAGAAAGGATTAGGGCACTAAGAAATGCATTCTTGACTGAGGCGACTGATGACGAGTTAAATGAAGTTTTCAAAATCTGGGCAAGACCCGATGTAACGGAAATAATTAATCAATCTGGCGAAATAGACAATCCTATTCCACTCGGTATGAGATTACTAAAGGAAGTTCCTGAATTCAGATCATTGGCGACTAAAGCCGCTTCAGCAGTAATATGGGGATAATATGTATAGATCGGTACAGAGAGTAAGATATCCACCCTTTGATCATGAGAATATTGATCCAGTAGAAATTCCATTAGTTGAGGTATTGCTAGAATCAGAAACGCCCCCTCCTCCGAGCCTTAGAATAGGCAGTGAAAGCTCATGGATAATTGAGTGGAGGGAGGAGACAGAAGGCGATACCGCACTACCTAAAATCAACACAGAAGTGACGAGAGAAACCCTGCCATTTCTAATGAGGACGAGAGATGGCTGGTACATTGAGCCTGATCCATTACACGCCATAGCAAGAAAGATGATTTTCCCTGGGGTGTTAGTACTCGTTTTAGCACTAATACTACACGCTTTAGAGCCGGCTTTGATTAGTTTGTCACTAATTCCAGATTTTATATTCACTCCAATTAATATTGGCCCTCTTGATTATCCATTGATGATTTTAATTGCCTTCCCAGTATTTGTCATACCGATATTACTAAGGGTAGTAGCAAATATTATGGATATTAGAAGGCAGAATGAATATATTGCAAACCCATTATCTTCTCCTGAAGTTGAGATATCCAATTACTCAGTTAATAGTCTCGAAATTAGTAAAATATCCTTCCCTGAAGACATTAAAGCTACAAGGGCTAGAGTTCAAGTCGGGGTGGCGATACCAGAGAGAGGTGTTTTGTTGGATGCTATTGGCAGGAGTAAATACGGACAGCCAGCGCCTGGGATGTCGACAGAACTACCGGAAAGGAGGATTTCAACTGCTGATGAACATGGAACTGGGGTGGGTGAATCCGTTCCTATGCCGGTAAGCAGAGGGAGATTGCTTCTCTTAGAGCCTATGAGGGTCCAAGATTTTGGACCATGGTCAAACGTGATTGGAGAGAGTGTTACACTTCTAGGACCCAGTCACACATGGCCTGGGAATATATATTCGGCATTGATTGCAATTCACTGGGAGATAGTCTTCGAGGCGTTGAAGAATGATGGAACCAAAATGAAGTGGGTAAAGCCAATAATCATAGAGTCTTCTAGTAACGGGGTGGTTATTGATAAATTACCGGTTAGAAGTGGCCGTGTAGAGTCGTGATCACTGTTCTGGAGTAATTGCATACAGATCTGTATTACTGATAATTTCTGTCTCAATTAAGACATAATCTGAATCTCTCTTTCTAGGGGAAAATCCTGACCTGAGAATAATTTTTTGAAGCTCTATCTCAGACGCCATGGTTTTGCTTGTCCCTGAAGCGGATACTACATTCTCCTCCATCATGGTTGAACCTGCGTCGTCAGCTCCCCCTGTTAGAGCTAGCTGGGCTATCTCAAGTCCCATGGTAGGCCATGAAGCCTGAATATGAATAATATTATCAAAGAAGATCCTAGATACTGCAACGTGTCTCAAATATTCGGTGGATGAAGCACCCAAACGTATTCTATTGTCACCTTTGTTTCTAGCTCCGAAAGCATTGTTCTCCAATTGAACAGGCCAAGAGATAAACGAAGTGAATCCGATATTACCAGAAGCAATTGCATTATCTTGCGCTGACCTGATTCTATCCATATGTAGAATCCTATCTGCTCTACTTTCACCAAATCCAATGACATTTGTTGCAGATGTAGTCAGGCCTATTTCTTGTGCTTCACGCATGACTCTTAACCAATTATCCGCGGAGCCTTTCTTGGGGGAGATATCCATTCTAACAGAGTCAACAAGCATTTCGGCGCCGCCTCCGGGCAGGCCATGCATCCCTGCATTTTTCAGTTTTAATAGAACTTCAGAGGTGGATAAATCGCATACCTCGGCAATTCCCTCAATTTCGATTGGCGAGAAACAGTCCAGATCTATAGTGGGATGAGTGGTACGCAATTTAGAAATCAAATCAGTGTACCAATCTAATTTAAGTTCGGGATTAACCCCCCCTTGCATTAAGATTCTGGACCCGCCTATTTGCTCTAGTTCAGAGACTCTAGCGCTAATCTGTTCGAAGTTCTGTGTGTATGCTTCCTCATGGTCGGGAGGCCTATAAAATGAACAGAATTGACAGTTTATCGTGCATGCATTGGTATAGTTGATATTCCTATCGACAAGATAAGTAACTTCATTACCTGGCACTATTCTTTTCCTCGCGATAGAGGCTACATGCATTAGATCGTTGAGATTGGCATTTTCATAAATTTCAACGGCCTCGTCAACAGTAATCCTCGGAGGATTATCTTGCAGTTGAGACTTTAGAATGTCGGTATGACTCATTTACAAAGCACTCCCGACGATTGATTCTATTTCATCGATTGTCTTTGGGCACATTTCGGTGAGTACTACAGGACCATCTTCAGTGATTAATACATCATCTTCAATTCTCACACCGATGCCCGAGTATTTTTGGGGGACTGAAATGTCTTCCCTCCATGCGGCGAAGTATAATCCTGGTTCAATTGTGACCACCATGCCTGGGGCTAGTTCTGGACCAGGTTTGTCACCTTGCCTCCCCCCGCCGACATCATGCACATCTAGCCCCAACATATGTCCAGTCCCATGCATGAAAAATTTTCGATATTCACCATCCAAGTTCTTTCCTATCGCCTCTTCGTATGAACAATTAAGAATTCCTAAATCTATTAATCCCTTGGCAAGCACCTCAGAAGCTGCTTTGTGCATATTAATCCACGGTGAGCCAGCTTGACAGGCCTCTATTGCTGAAAGTTCAGCTTCCAGGACTAATTCATATATATCTCTTTGAGATTGGGTAAACTTCCCAGAGACTGGCCATGTTCTGGTTATATCAGATGCATAGCCATTTACTTCACACCCAGCATCAACCAATACCAGCTCGTTCTCCCCAACAGTCTCTAGGTTTGTGCTATAATGTAGAATCGTAGAGTTGTCTCCACCCCCTACAATAGGATTGTAGCTATTTGTACTCCTGCACATTGTAAAATGACCCTCTATTGAGGCCTGAATCTCCCATTCACCGATGCCTGGCCTGGAAATGGCCATAGCCTTTACATGTGCATCGGAGGAGATTGAGGAAGCTGTCTTCATTAGTTTTATCTCGGATTCTGATTTTATAGATCTCATCTCATCCAATTGAACTCGCGGATCTAGTATTTCCTTATGCCAGTATTTTTTTATAATGTTATCAATTTCTGAATCTACACCAACAATCAAGTAGAGATTTGAATGTTTAGCCAATAGGTTCTTGATGGAATTTTCAAATTCTAAAATTGAATTTGACGAGTCTATTGGCCAGTTACTTAGTGCCCCCTCGGGTCCAATTATTCTACCCTCCCATATCTCCTTCTCAATGTCTCTTGGCTTAACGTACAATGTTGTTTCCCTTAAGCCATCAGAGTTGCTAATAGATAACACTGAGCTTGGTTCTAACCAGTTGGTCAGATATATCATGTACGAATTTGCTCTGTAAGGATACTTGGTATCATTTGACCTTACTGAGGCTAGGTTATTAGGTATGATTACTAGAGAATTAGGTAGAATTTTGGAGACTAGATCATCCTGACGTTGGAAGTACTCTGACTCGCTTACTACAGTATCATGCATGATTGTCACCTGATATATTCCTACTTAGTGATGAGGGTAAATTGTATTCTTTCTAGTCGTTCCACTTTGGTATTTCCATATCATCAGTCCTTCTAGAATAGAGTACTGAAGATACAAAGAACAGTATCGAAATCAGTAAAACGATTATGGCGATTGGGAAATCATTTCCTTGGTCTGAGCGTGATATTTCTACCGTAATAGTAGAAAAGTCATCATCATCGTCAATAACTTCAAGAGTTAGAAGAAGGGTATCGTTAGTATCGTCTTCTGGCCATACTAGTGTTCTCTCACAACCTTCGTAAATAGTCCTGAAATTAATCTTCCAAACGCACCTAAGACCATCCAGATCATTAGCTGTGTCAATAGAGTCGGACCCATCTAGTTTCCATTCATTCAAGTCTGGGAGTTTGAATTTATCTCCATCTGAAAGAGATTGATCAGAAACAATTAATTTAGCCACTGGAGGCAAATTTTCCACAGAAAAAGATATACTTGTGTAGTCTGTATTTCCTTGTTTATCGGAAACTAGGAGAGATAGCTCAAAATTACCAGAAATATCATCCTGGACTGTGAAATAACTAATTTCAGTACCTTCTTTAATCTCCATTAAAGTGCTTCCCGAATTTTCCAAGCTGACTAGGGTCCAGACATAATTCAGACCTTCCTTTCCCCAGAATTGATCATATGATGATCCAGCATCAAAAATTAGATTACCTTCTCCTTCCGTAGAGGATGTGACCCCATCAATAATTGCTACTGGATCAGAATTATCGATCTTTGAGACAAAGCATAGAGATTGTATTATTGAAGAGCTTTGATGTGAGGATGTGAAAAGCCATAATGAGAACCAGCCATCTTCGAGCATTGATGAGTCTACAGTCTCTGTAAATTCACCGAATAATGAAAAATTGTTGATAGATTCTGAAATATCTCCTTGAACGTCGTCTAAGGATGATATTTCTTGATTGTCAGAGCAAGCGTTCGCAGAATTATCAGAACTAATTACCATAATTAAAAGATCCAATGGAAGATTATCTTGAGAGAATGCCCGGCCTGAAATATCTATTTGATTACTGAAAGTAATATAATCATCATTCAGGATTGCCCAATCCTCTATAATCACTGCAGGCGTATTATTGACACCGGTAAAGAATACGCTGGAAATTGATGATGAGAGATGATTAGCCGTTGATGTCACAGTGATGAAACAAGTACAATTAGTAAAAGATGATGAATCAATGGTGAATTCCCATATCCATCTTGATAGACCATCGTCTTGATTTGACGATGATGGTGATATATCCAAGGAAACAGGATCCGTTAGATTTGTCGGAATACCGTCATTGGAAAGTCTGATGATTTGCCACTCCGTAGAGTCTGGTAAAGTTGAAGAGACCGTGAAACCAGAAATAATTTCATTACCATCTAAAGTCATCCCTAAATCTTGATCAAAGCCTAGCAGTGGCGGATCTGAGATATCCATGGTTTCCGAGTAAAATTGGGGATTATCATCATCAATCAGCGAATCTGAAGAGTGAAATGAGAGCACGATAAGGAGTGATAACAGCATTGCCTGTTTGCTACTCATGACTTTCGCTAATAGGGAAGTGATTTGAACTTCTTGCAATATTGATTATCGATCTGAAATTCTTAACTTCCAGGAAAGATCTTCCAGCCAAAGCTGTAAAGTTGAGCTATCAACAAATTCCTGACTGGCTTCGGCAGACAGAATACATTCGCAAGCAGCGGCTGAAAGCGATGCCGCATCTATGACATCTAAACCATTCCCCAGGGCAGCGGCTAGAGCAGTGGCGGCAGCGTCGTTAAGCCCGATTTGTTGTTTGGGCGCGTCTGCTCTGCAAGGAAAGAATACCCTGCTTCCATCATCAGAATGGAGTGTTACGCCATTGACTCCTCCTAGAACTAACAATGCCCCCCAATCGTAGGTATCGATAAGTTGGCTGGCTGCTTCATTCAAAGATGGGGTCATTAGCCTTTTATTTTGAAGTTCGAGGCCTCTGATGCCAAAAATTACTATATCGGCACCTTTGCTTCTAGACAAACCGGTTAGCTTAGGGTCGACAATAGATGGAATCCCAAGACTCTTGGCTGCTGAGATTAACAATTCTGAGCCCTCCTCTGTAATGACACCTTTGTTATAATCAGAAATCACCAAAGCTTGGCTTTCCGATAATGATTCCAAGGATGCCTTAGTAAGGGACTCGCTGATATAAGGATCTAACTCATCAAGGGGTCCGCGGTCGGCTTGAAGTAATATTTGTTCTTGGTCTAGAAGATTCTCCCTACTGCCGTAGAATCTTATTTTTGTTAATGTATTTCTTCCTTCGACTTCGATTATTCCAGAAGTATCTATTCCATCTTCACTGAGAGTTTTTATTATGCATTTTCCTTCACTATCGTCTCCAACGGAGCTATGTAGATCGACGGATAGTCCTAATGAGCTAAGCCCCCTAGCAATGTGGGCGGCTGCTCCCGGTGATTCCTCAGAGTATATCACCCTAAGAGCGGGCACAGGGGCAGTAGAGTTGAGATTATTGGCATATCCATGATGGTATCTATCCAGCATAACGTCACCAATCAGTGTAACTCTAGTTCCTTCAACTTCCTCTAAAAGAGTGATGAGAGTTTGTAGTGATTCGGCTTCATTGTACACTGACATGGTACCTGGAGAGGGAGGTAGGAAATGATATTTCTGGACCGAGGGAATGAAATTGAGAACCCTTTGGGGAGAGCATGGAGCGTAATAACGGACTTTGGCATTTTAAAGAGAAGTCTGCCGACAGGTTATGGCATAAGTCTGCAATTGGTAAGCCTGCTCAAGGTGGGGGCCTATACATGAATACCGTTGAGCTTCTCTTCTGTGTTAACCATAGAAACATAG
>DALC01000032.1:62863-63258 GCA_002499325.1 Euryarchaeota archaeon UBA538 | reverse complement strand
TGCGCTGGTGGGATTGGTAGTGAAAAAGAACTCAGCGCTGCTATGGAGATAGGTTATGATGGAGTACAGATGGGTACGAGATTCATCGCTACACATGAATGTACAACTCCACAGGATTACAAAGATGCCATAGTCAATGCGAAAGAGGAAGACATCACATGGACAACAAAACTTACTGGTGTACCTATCGCAGTCATAGAAACAAAAGGCTCCAAAAAACATAGTAATTGGCTTGTCAGGAGACTTCTAAAGAGTAGATTCAAGCATCGAGTCAGGGTATTGATAACAGGCATCTCATTCTGGAGAATGAGGTCATTAGCCAGAGGAAAGAAATCTTCAGCAAAAGATCTTTGGTCTGCTGGAAAAAGCGTTGAGACAGTAGACGAGATAGAATC
>DALC01000032.1:62574-62705 GCA_002499325.1 Euryarchaeota archaeon UBA538 | reverse complement strand
TCAGGAGACTTCTAAAGAGTAGATTCAAGCATCGAGTCAGGGTACTAATAACAGGTATCTCATTCTGGAGAATGAGATCGTTAGCTAGGGGAAAGAAATCTTCAGCGAAAGATCTTTGGTCTGCTGGAAAA
>DALC01000032.1:51516-62488 GCA_002499325.1 Euryarchaeota archaeon UBA538 | reverse complement strand
GAGTCCAAGTATGCCAGTTTGTTAAGTTGTTGAAGATCACCAATTACTCCAAACCCAAACTCTTCTTCTAATGCTCTCGAGACTAATTTGAAGTCGGAGTCCCTGGTTGCAACAGCAACACTTCCTACGCCTGTGGAGAAAGAATCGGCAATAATGGCGGCACTCGTCATTATATCACAATCCCCCTTCTCAGGGTAAATTGACTCGCCTCCTATCTCTGTTCTTGCGGGGATGTCTTCCTTATGCTCTCTTTTGTGCTGATCTACTACTCTGAAAATCTCTCTATGATTGGTCAGGAAAACTTCTAGGTCTATTTCATTGGAGACACTCTCCAAACCATCTCCATCCCAGTTGTTGAAGATTGAAATGATAGAAGATACTCTCTCTTGTAGAAACTTCTCAGTGACAATCTCGTCCCATGATGACCTTTCAATATACACGTTTTCAAATAAGCCCAGGACTATATCAGGAGATTTGACACGATTCATGAACTCTCCCATCGCGGCCCTAGGAATACTCAGTAACACGCGATCTTCCTTGGCAAGGGACCTCAGCTTCCAGTGAAATGCCCTTTGCATCGTCCAATCAAAACTACCAAGGCTATCTGGAGATAATTCCCTCAGTAAATCATCCTTGAGAGCGTCTATCAGGATATTTGTATCCACCAATACCAAGGGCTTTAGACCTAAGCTACCAAGAGTCTTTCTCTCTCTAACTGAAATTTTTCCTGACTGTCTCGTAAACAGATTCCTCTGAGTATTCTGTAGAATTTTCCTTTCCCTACCTTCGAATTCTCCAGATTTCAAGGCCCTCTCAAACATCCTAAGCGCTCGAATAGGACTCATTTCAGCAACTTGTTCTATAACAGTGACAATTGAAAAAGTATTTTTTTCTTTAGATCTCATTTCAGAATCAAATCTTCTCTCAAGATCAGATCTCCTAGATTGCGAGGAATGGCTCATCTTCATTATGGCCGCCATTACCCTGCCCTGGAAAGGGTCAATTGGAAGTCCATGTTCCAGAGGATACATTTTGATCGATTCAAGAGACTCGACGATAGAGGCACCATCTTCCTCGTCATCCCTGACTCGCTCCTCGTTACTTACATGGTCTATTACCCTCGATGTAGCCCCCAACTGATTCTTTTCTGTACAATCCTTACAGACTTTGAGATACATCTTGAATCTATTTGTTACTGAGGCAGATAGGGTGGGATATGCATCGATGAGAGAAACTGCCTCCTTCCATCCTCCTCCATGTGCGAACGAAATTAGAGACCATCGTAGGAATATTGCAGATCTTTCAATATCTATTTCCATCAGCTTAGAAGCTGCATCTTTGTACGCCCATGCCGAACCAATCAAATCACCACTCCTCTCAAGTAGAGCAGCCTTAACAATCTGACATTCGGGACTTTTACTATCATTCTCTCTATACCAGGTATCCAATGACTCAATTCCTACAGAGTGTTCGAAAACTAGGTCAGAGGCGAATCTAATTGTTCTCATAGAAACTCTCTCCGATGAAATCACTGATTCGAGGGACGAGATAGCTTGGTTCCTACTGGAAACCTCCCCATTTTGGAGATTTACAGCCGCCCTATTGAGAATTAGTGCGGTTATGACAGCCTCGAAAAGCCTCCTCTCCAACAATGTCAAGTCAGCATCGTTAACAGAATTAACTAACTTCTCTATTCTTACTTCCTTAACTATTCCATCCCCTTCGGGTCCCAAAGCCATCCTAACCTCTTTCAGTGTCTTCAATCCTTCAGAATCCAACTTATCATGAACCGCCTCAAGATTAGTGCTTATTCCATCAAGTAGGGAGATTAGTCCCACACATACCTCAGAGAGTACCCCATCTCTCTCTGCCTCCTCTATTGATGCAAGAGCTACTCTTCTTGCTTCCAACAATTTGGATGAAATCCCTACAGAGTCTTTTGCAGTAATCAAGTGCCAAGACAACATAACACGAAATGGGTAAGCTCTCTGTAACGAAACCTCCTCGATTAGCATGTCTGTCAGTCCCTTTATTTCTGCTGACATGGTAAACGACGATATGATCTCATCAGTATACCTGATTTGATCTATTTCGGAGAGAAAACTAGCCGCCATTGTCCTAACCGGGGACGGAGAATTAGGATGGGTAAGAGCCAATCTTAGGCACTCCTCATTTAGTTCTGGCAGGCCAGAAACTATGGAATCAAGCGAGATCCCGGTAGAATCACTTGATATCATAGTCAAGCAAGTCTTCAGTCCTCTGAAATCATTTACTGCCTTACCTTCAATGTAATTCAGGGCGGTAGAGAAATCTCCAGATTCAACGAGTCTCTCTGATGCTATCCAAGCTAATCTGGATGGAATGCTTCTACCACTCTCTTCGATAATAGAAACTCCCTCCATTGCTAATTCATGAGTCATTTCCGCTGGATAAAGATCCACTCTGAGCCAGCCTTCTATTTTGATTGCCGAAGATAACTTATCTTCCTCTTTCCTTTCGACAGTCATGCTCCAATCACAATCCTCATCCTCTCTTAGAGAAATTAGAACACTAAGGTCCCTAGCCACTTTAGAACAGTCTCCTTCGATACCATCTAACACTCCTCTAGCCCTATCAGATTGAGCCGCAGCCAACAATATGCCCTCAAGTAGCATTGCATCCCCTTCCAAGCCAATTAACGAAGTAGACATCCAATCTTCCCAAAGTTTACGTCGAGGATTTTTCCTGAGATCCTTCTTAATCTTCTGAATAACTTTCAACTGGGAGGCTGAAAGTTTGAACGGTGCAACCAAATTCAACCAACCCCTGAGTGATTCGTTATCAGAATAATCTATCCTGGACTCGAATATCCACGGGTCTCTTTCTCCAAAACTAGATTCAGGCTCCACAATCGGGAAAAGACCCAGCTCTGCCAGAAGGGGGGATTCTCTTGCAAGCCTCTCCCATACAGGATGAACCCCATTCCTACACTCCTCCCTTATGACATCCATCTCTTGATCCCAAGAGGTCTGCCACTCATTTTTACCAAGCCTATTTTTTTGTGCTATAAGTACAGCAAGCCTGTATCCACAGGAATAACCACTGGAGATAGCATCATCCGGTGAAGCGAGTTTGTCCGAAGTGGTAGTAATCTTTCCACGACCTCCTCTTCTTCCTACTCTACGTGAGCGATTCTTCCTCATATTATCTTCAGAGCCGACCGTATCAACGGCCTCCTTCCTGGCGGCAATCAAGGCAAGAGCCTTCCAACTAGGATCCTGTAACAATGACCATGAAGGGGCATTCGTAAGCTTCTTTCTCCGTGTTGCTTCGTGATCACCAGACCTTCCTAGTATCTCCATACAGTCCAGAAGGTACTCCTCCACAGCACAACCCCGTCTCTCGGCCTATGCGCTCTGTACATCAACACATCGCCTTGCTAATCTACGCGTCAGTAGAGGAGATAAGTAATCACGCCTCGGGCGATACATGGATTTTATCAGAGTGGCAATTCTGATGATTCATCCAATACTGGCTCTCGCCTTGATATGGGCATTCATGAAACAAAGGTCTTGGAGAAGAGAAAAAGAGGGTCTACGGGGCGATGAAAGGATTTCAGCCGTAAATGAACATGAAAAATCAGGAAACAGAATAATGGTATACCTTATTCTTGTTATCTCAGTCGCATTTATTGCCCAGATTGTCGAGGCAATACTCACTGGTCAAAGTAATCAAGAAGCACTAAAACAACTGATTCCCAATAATTATCACGGTTGGGCTGGAATTCTGGCTCTTGCACTCATGGGGTCCCTATGGTATCTGGGCAGAAAGACCAGCTCATTGAGAAGGAAAGGAGAGAGTATTGTAAAAACTCGTGACTTACATGGAAGACTAGGCGATGTAATGGCCCTTTTGGTAATCATCCATGCATTCCTTGGATTCTTATACCTACTTCAGATAATTTGACTATCTTTTACCGGGCTTCCAGAATTGAAGCGGGAGAGGCAACTCTTCTTTCATTGCTCTGAAAGCCAAATGATCAGCACGCTCATTCCACCTGTGTCCCCCATGAGCTCTTACATGTTCCGTTGAGACAGCAAAAGAGGCATCCACCTCTTCCCAGAGTGAACGAACTCTAGTTGCTAGCTCCTTGTTAGCCTTAGCCTTCCATTTTCCTGACCCTATGTTCATAGCATATTCAGAATCTCCTCTGATCACTATCTTACCTGAATCATGATTTTTTAGAATCCAGATAAGAGAGTGAGCGAAAGCGCTCAACTCAGCTGTATTATTTGAACCAACACTAGCCCCGATATACTCCTCATCAAGCGGATTTGTGACTACTACCCCACTCTTTTCTTTGACTATCTCTCCGTGTCCCCTGCCAATCCCGTTATCCCCACTAACTACACAGAAACCCCATCCAGCGGGAGTCTCAGAGGTTACATTTCTATTCTCGCCACATGAACCATCGAAGTAGATGTAAGTGGCCGAGCCCTCCATCTTCATTCCTCTATGAGCCCACGATAAGTAGTCCCATCCAGCAAAGATGCAAGCTCGGAATTATCAGAAATAGACATCTTACAAATCCAACCTTTCCCATAAGGATCTTCATTAATCAGCTCGGGAGCGTCCTCTAAGGTCCCATTGATCTCAATAACCTCACCACTTATTGGAGCGTAAATCTCACTAACTGACTTTACAGACTCTACACTAGCGAATGAGTCCATCGAACCAACAACGGCACCCAATTCAGGTAGCTCTACCCATACAACATCAGTAAGGGCGTTTTGCGCATAGTCGGTTACTCCTATGACTACCAAATCTCCCTCAACCCTAATCCACTCATGCTCCTTTGTATATCTTAGCTCCTCAGGTACCTCGCTCATTCTCTCACCCGGCTGTACGAGGACGACCTAGCAGTCAATCTTTCGTTTCCGTCTACTCCTCCTCTAGACTTCTTTCCAAGTGTACTTTTTCTAATTCTGCCCATGCTCCACCCATTTTTTCGATACCAGCCTCATCTTGCTCTCGTTTTAGTCTGGATATCATCTCATCCTCGGATTCTCTACTTATCCAAGAGTCAAGAAAGAAACCCCCATGTTCTCTACCATCAGCCCTACTCATTGCCAAAAGCATCAATGCACAAATGGTCGCTAATACAGGGAATACAAACGACCTATTGTCCTCATTTGAAAAATCCTCATCTAGAATGATTAGGCTACCATCGCCAATGGATATTGAAGTGAGAAATACCATGGATATCAGTACACCCAGCAAGACTCTCCTGAGTCGGATAGAGGGGGAGCTCATGATAACCAACAGGGGGTTCAGCGAATCAACTTCTCCGTCTCAATAGTCCTGTTGGATTAGTTTCATTATCTTATAGGGTAGGAGCGCTCTGTTAACGGGAGTGACTTCCAGAATACGTCCATCATCCCTCCTTCTGATATCTTGGAGCAGTGGATGACGACTCTTTTTGTGAAGGGTCAGAAGAGTAGGCATGTCGTATTTTAGTGCCTCACGAACCGCGGATACAAAGCCCTCGCTTTCTACAGTAAATTTTCCGACTTCATCGATCACCAAGTATTGACAATTACCAATCGCATTCAGAATGGCGGGGACTCCAACCCTGTCAATCTCACTGGGGTCAATGCCGTATCCTAGTACCCTATGACGCGAGTCAATCTCCCTGTGAGCCATTACCCCCCTCTCTCCAGTTACGATATCGACGCAAGCGTAGCCAACCCTCTCGCCATTCTCAATTATTGCCTCTGATCTCATTCCTGCAATTACAGGAATTCCGACAGACGCAGAACCCTCCTCCTCGATCATTTTGACGACCTTATCAAGAACTGCAGACTTACCCGATCTAGGCAGTCCAGTTATTCCGATCTTTGGATTGATGCCCATTTGCCCCACTTCTCCATGCACACTCGCGTAATAGTACGACTAGTTTAGGATAAGCAACGATAATAGTCTATTCGGTTAGTTATGTCTAATTCTTCCCCACAACGGAAATCTATTTCCGTTTTGTTGATAGTTGTAACCTAACTATATTGAAAATGCCAACTCGTCTTCCGGAACAGGGAAAGGAAGACTTTCTATCTCATAGTTGTTGACGTTATTATTTGCCCCCCATGCTCTTGACCAAATCTCCAAATCTTCAGAATTCAAGACCTTACAAAGCCACTCCAAACCAATAACTAGCGAACCCCCTCCCTTTCCGATTAAAGAATCGATTACATTCTCCGAGAATTCAAGATAGTTCACTGAGTTACTCAATACGCAACCATCAGGAATAACCGCCCAGCGAAGACGCCTATCCTTGCTTGACCCCAGTATGGCTTGGCAAGCAATCCTAGGGCCAGATGGAGAGTTGCTCTCCCCATTCCAGCATGAGTGAGATCTCTGAATTGCACCCTCCTCGACATCATTATCGAATGCCGGATGATGCAGGCAAACCTCACCATCCATTATTACGAAGTGAGTATTACGAATGAAAGGTATTTCTGAACTTCCGTCCGACCAGTCACCAATATAGTCTGACCATGCACTTTGATCAATTTCCCCAACTCTTACCCTAACAGAACTTCCATCCGGATTCAGCCAGTTGCCCTCTTCCGACAGCCTAGGTTTGTCCGCCAATCTACCAATCGCTTCGATAACTTTCTTTCTATCATAGGAATCTATTGGCATCCTGGGGACTGCCCAAGTAGCGTCAGTCCAGGAAGACCATGAACCTCTTTCCAAATCTAAGGAGGGTGAAGACCTTGATAGGCCGACTTCAGGACAGATATCGTTCGCGGTTAAAGGCCCGTAGCTTACCATCTTCTCAGTCTTACCACCTACAGTCAGTCCCAACACCGCCACCCCTTGGGTTATACCTGGGAACACCCTGTTTGGTTCAGGGAATGACCAAGTTGAGAACCATTCATTGCTTTCAACCAGTAGCTTTCTCAGGGGTGCACTACTTCTCTCTCTTAGTAGAGAATCTGGAACGATCATTCTAATTCTGCCCTCTTCGCCCACGAGTTGCATCGACCTCTCGAGAAATAATCTGTACATATTCACATTTCCACGCAGTGCAGAGAATCTCAGATTACCATCATAATCTGTTGCATTCCTTAACTTACTGGAAAGCTCCTTTCGAAGCCTACTCCCTTCTTCATGACCTCTGAATCTATCTTTTATCCTGATCCAAGGAGGTCTACTAATCAGCAGCTTGGGGCTCTCATTCCACGGCCACTCACCGAGAAGCGGGTCGCCTTCGAGAACATTGCTTTCAAGAATCATTTCAGCCTCAGCACGACCAATCATCTGACTCCTGCTATCCCCAGACAGGTCTACCAATCCAGCCTTTCCTAGTGTGATGAGTATCCTCCTTCTAGCAGCTTCTACGGCAAGGTCCGAGGAACCCATGAGTTGCAAGCCTTCCAGCAACCTCAAGGTATCTGTACATTTATTCTCATCAGAAAGGACTTCTATCCTCTGTACGTGGAGCCTTATCAACTGTGAAACAACCAATCCAGCACCACAACTAGGATCAGCGAAAGGTAGAGGGATTCCGGAGCTAGTCTTCTCCGTACTGTCAGAATAGTCATCTTCTCCCAATACCAACGAGGCTTCTTTGTTCAATCTCTGAGCGTAGTCTCTAAATGCCGGTGGAATAGCAGAGAGAGACAGGGTCGGAGGGGCCTCTTTCTTCTTGTTGCGACCCCCACTGGAAAGCTCGTCTGCTAGAACCGAACCAACAAGCCTAGACGGAGTCGAGTAAGCCCCTTTAGGAGAACGCCCGTCTTTAGTTGCTTCATATCTCGATAATAGCTTGTCCAAAACAACACCGGGGTCGGTGAGCAGGCCGGCAGGAAGGGTTGGCCACGTATTGGGGAGCGATGCAGCAATCGGTGTTCCTGAGATTACGGAAGACTCCCAGAAATCCAGCCAACATCTGATTTGCTCTGCTCTATCAGGACAAACCTGATCTAGCCTTGCATACCATCCTGCCGCTTCACTAACCATAGATATCATTCTTCGGAAATCATCAACCTTTTTTGAAAGGTTGTATATTGGTTAGGAAAATTGCTTATTCACTTAGAGAAAAAGAATCCTCTTCAATCTCGATAATGAGCTCACTCTGAAGGAGCCAAGCTATCGCCTCGTCCAGATCATCTACTCTAATTCCAAGAGGAATAAGGTCGCCCATCAAAGAGTCGAAATGGACAGGAGCTGGACCTTCCAAAGAGCGGAGTTCCAGTAATCCCAGGACATGCTCTGCAACAATAGCCAGCAACGGATCATCTCCAACATCCAAGGATCCGAAATTCACAGCAGGCTCCCCTTCTTCACTCGTTTCAGAATCTTTTTGTTTTGATTTACTGCTTATTTCGTAAATATCAAAGAGATTTTTCTGATGGGGATCATCAATTCCTGTACCAACCACTTCTCGTTGCCTTTTCAGCCTCTTTACTAGAGTCTCAATTCTGTGAAGACGTTGCTCTAATCGCAATCTCTCTCTTCCTAAGTGACTTTCAACTAATTCCAGCTCTTCTAGAGCTTTTTCATCCAGCCAAGAAGACAAATCCCAAGAAGGATCCAACCTCAGCATGGTCTCCCAGAGCCTAGCTACAGATTCTGGGAGTGTCCTAACGTCTATCCGTGGACTCTTCCTACCATCTTCGGGCGCGCGCTCCATTGCGCAACCATTCTCAGTGACCGTCTATCAACTATCCTCTTCTCGAACCATTGTCACTTGGGGGTTAATTGATGAATGATGAACATTTGCCGAGGCCCATGGATACCTATCGCGTAGCGGTACTGCCCGGCGATGGGACCGGACGCGAAGTAATGAGAGAGGCACTACGAATCCTTTCAGTTTTTGAGGAAAATAGTCCTGCATCGTTCGATGTAAAAGAGATTCCATGTGGTGGGCAATACTATCTTGAGACTGGTGAAGAGTGGCCAAAAGGATCTTTTGAATACTGTAGAGATGAGTCTGATGCCATTCTCTTGGGTGCTATTGGATGGCCCAATGCGAGACTACCGAATGGAGACATGGCTGGTGGACAGACCATCCTCGGTCTTAGATCAGGTTTGGAGCTATATGCCAATGTTAGGCCAGTCAAACTTTATCCCGGTGTAACTCACAAGGTGCATGGCGTTCACAAGCAAGTCTGGAACCCAGATTTGGTAGATATTATTATGATTCGTGAGAATACGGAGGGACTCTATCACTCGCTCCTTAGAAGGATGGAGCAGAGGGCTTTAGGAAAAAAGGACGAACCGATCGTTATTGAAGAGTTTCCTGGGTTAGATGGAGAGGTCGCCTGGGACCCTCGTCCGATTTCAAGAGAGGGTAGCGAGAGGGTAATCAGATTCGCCTTCGACTATGCCAAGCATAGACAGAGGAAAATGGGAGTATCCCAGTCAGTAACATGCGTAGACAAGTCCAATGTCACCCGGGGTTGCCAGCTTTTTAGAAAAATATTCAGAGAGTTCGCAGAGAGAAATCAGGATATAATGGTAAAAGAGGCATATATCGATGCATTCACAATGTGGCTCGTCAGGAATCCAGAAGATCTAGACGTGGTAGTCCTTCCAAACATGTTTGGCGATATCGCCACAGATTTAGCCAGTGTCTTGCAAGGAGGGATGGGAATGTCCGCGAGCGCGAATATGGGGCCGAAGCACATGCTCTTCGAACCCGTTCACGGCTCCTCTCCAAAACACGCTGGAAAGAATGTTGTCAATCCAATAGCGATGATACAATCTGTGCAGATGATGTTTGAAGCCCTAGCATTCAGAAAGAAGGATCAGAATCTCGACACGTGTGCTGAGATTCTACAGAGCGCCATTCAGAAGCATTTTGAAGAAGGAGGCATAGTGACCTATGACTTGGGAGGTACAGCAAGTACCTCTGAAGTCGGGCAAGCCATCGCTCTTAGATGCGAGTCGATGCTCAAAGAGAGGTTCCCCTAGGCAATTCTCAGCGATGAGCTAGACATTATATCCAAGGCGTCTCTAAGCACTGCCTCATTATTCCAGTCGGTAGTTTTAGGATTCTCTAATAGCTCATCGGCTAGTCTGCTCATAGCCCTCTTAACATCATCTACTATTGTAACAGTAGCTGATTTGGATGTCCTAGATAATGGATTAAGATCTATGGCAATTACCTGTTTTCCGAGTGAGGTCAGGGCCTTACAACGATCCCCATCCTCGAGAGGGACCAGTATAACATCAGCCTGCTCTATTCCTTGAGAAGAACACAACGACCTTGGTCCTTGTAGGCCGAGAATTCTTCCATCTGCCACTGCCCCTAGAATCTCTACATCCATGATGGACTGTCTAGCCTTATGCAGAGACTCACTTCCAAGTCGATCCCTCAGGGACTCTAACTCACCAATCAGCGCCTCCATTCGATCACTGGTTCGGTAGTATATGTTCACCTCAACAGGACAGCCCAGTATAGAGGCAATTTTAATCGCCTCACTACCCGCAAGAACAGTGGAGTTACCATTCATCGAGATAACTGGACTTTCAGCAACGAGTAGAAGAGCGGCTGCTTCGCGAATCGCTAATGACGCCGAATCGCTCGTTTTCTCACCGAGAAGATAGTCAAAAGCCTCACCGCGACCATGAGCAATCATCGCTGATTCTGCCAAGAGTCCTCTCTTGGAGGCCTCTACCATCTTTTGTCGAGACATTAAGGATGCCTTCCTAGGGTGGGAATCTGGGATATCTGTCATAATCACTCCCCTCTGAATCTCATTGATAGATCAAGGGGCAACACCCCTCTGTTAATCGAGCTAGTTGAAATTAAATCAACCCCACATTTAGCCCATTCCTTGACTTCCTCCAGAGAAATCCCCCCTGAGCCTTCAAGAACGCACCACTCGCGTAGCCCCTCCTCCTCCAATCTTCGCGATACCAGGGATGACTGTTTAGGCCCCATATTATCAAGCAAAATAACAACTCTCTCACTACCCTCCCTTTT
>DALC01000032.1:38488-51141 GCA_002499325.1 Euryarchaeota archaeon UBA538 | reverse complement strand
ACTTCAACCACCGTGAAGAACGAATTAGTGTCCATATCAATCTCCAAAACTAATCTGGCCAAGGCCTCATCCTCGGTCTCATCGCCAACTCGTGCCGAGAGAACCTCGCTATCCTTGATCATCAGGGCATCCTCCCTACTCAGTCGGTGCGTAAGACCCCCGCCAACATGTACTGCCCACTTATCCAGAAGCCCCCAGTCAACCTTCCTAGTAGTAGCCACACCTATACTTCCAGCCTCATTAATCCATCTCCAAGAATTAGTGGAGATCCCTGAAAGCCTCCCGAGGACATTCAATAAGACTCTCTCAGAGCGAAGCATTTCGATGCCATTACCAGATATTCTGAGAACCTCATCTCCGACTTCCACTATCGATCCCTCTGACACTCTCCATTCTACGGAACAGGAGGGATAGTGTGTCTGTAGTAACCTGTCAACAACGAAATTTCCGCATATCATACCTCTCTCCTTAGAGATGACAACAGCCTCCATGGACATATCAGGACCTTCTCCCCCACTGCCTTCATCAGAGACCATTGCAGCCATCCACCTATCGATGGACTCAAGCATCATCATGCTAGGCTCTCCTTCACAGTACAGGAGACCGGATCTATCGTGGGGTAACGCTCTCACGACATATGCTGAAAGCCCTCAGACTTGAAGGGTCCGAATTCAAAGCTCTTCGCCCAGTACTTCCAAGCTACCCTCTACGGCGGATAGACAGGCTAGGATATCATCAACCGTGGCACGTAGCTCACTGAGCTCAGAAGACGCGACCAGTATAGTTAGCCTTACTCCAGCTCCTGACTCAACTATCTCAGATTCGAAAGAATCAGGGTCATCGGGCATAATAGACTCCAAAAGATTCTCTGCCACGTCTCTGGAACCAGTCCATACAACACGCGCGGTTGCATCTTCCATGTCTGTACCGGAGGACACCCCATCTTTTCAGCTCGACTATTGTTAATCTGATTCAAAAACAATCATGTGCATCAAGCATATCCGATGAAATATGAGTTACCCGAATCCACACTCTGATACGGCCGAATCAGTTACTGCAGGCCATCCTGACAAGCTCTGTGATGCAATCTCAGATTCCATTCTTGATGCATGTCTTAGGATCGATCCTAATGCCCGAGTAGCAGTTGAAACCATGGTCAAGGGAACCGAAGGAGAAGCGGTAATAGTTCTCGCGGGAGAGGTCAGCCTCAATGGACAGCCCCCAAACTATGAAGAAATTGCTCGTCTTACTGCTTCATCGATCGGATATACCGACAGTAAGATCGGGATGGACGCCTCATCAAAAGATAGCTGTCACGTACATACTCACATAACCACCCAGTCCCAATTTATCGGCCAAGGGGTCGATGGCGACCTTGAGACACAAGGAGCAGGTGACCAGGGAGTAATGTTCGGGTACGCGTGCACGGAGACAGAGGGAACTCCAGAGCTTAGAGGCAGATTCTTCCCACTCTCAGCAGCTCTAGCGCAAAGGCTAACCAGACGGTTGGAGATAGTACATGACGAGGGCATCATACCTTGGGTTAGGCCTGATGGAAAGAGCCAGGTTACAGTACAACTAACCGATGATAAAAAGTCAGTCAGCAGGGTATCTACGATAGTTATTGCATCACAGCACTCACCGAAAGCAGGACCGAACTGGCCCGCCGAGGACGATTTATCAGGTGAGGAAAGACGCCAGTATATCGAGAATCAGATTAGGAAGCATGTAGTTGAACATGCTATTCCTCCTAGTCTATTAGACAATCCTGAGATAATAGTCAACGGAACGGGATCATTCCCTGATCCTGGAGGCCCATATGCAGATGCCGGCCTGACAGGCAGGAAAATAATTGTGGATACCTACGGAGGAGGAAGACACGGTGGAGGGGCATTCAGTGGAAAGGATCCATCGAAGGTAGATAGATCAGCCGCATATTATTCTAGGTGGGTCGCTAAACATGTAGTCGCAGCCGGACTGGCAAATAAGTGCGAGATTCAGGTAGCCTATGCGATTGGTAAAGCTAACCCAGTCGGATTCAGGGTGGATACCTTTGGAACAACTAATGGTGACCTGGGAAAAAATCCAGACTCCACAATCTCCAGGTTGATATCGGAGAACTTTGATTGGAGGCCCGCTGCTATGATTAGAGACCTCGATCTTAAGAGGCCAATCTACAGTTCTACTTCATCAGGTGGGCACTTTGGTAGAACTCCAACCGAAGAAGGATTATTCCCATGGGAAAGACTAGATGAGTCGAGATTAGACTTACTTAGAAGTCACTAAGAGACTGAAAAGTCAAACATATCTGGCAGGGTATTGAAAACAAACCCTTTGTGCGACTATCATGTCAAGAATACCTGCGGTCCTACTCCAGGAGTTCGTCGGCATGAGCGATTATGAGAGAACACTAGCGATAGACAGAGCCTCCAGGGAACTAGGACTGTCCAAAAGTGAGGTTCTTTCGCAGTTGGATGAATTTCAAAATGGACGGGTGAAGCCCACAAATTCTCCAACCACCACTCACTCTCAACCTACAAGAGAAAGTAATTTTTCACGGCAAGAAGCCGAGAAAGAAGGCTCTCCTAGATTCTTGGAAAATACTCACAAATATAGATTCACATATGACCCGAGCCACTCGGGAAAGAAGAGGCAGTCTGAAGTGAACCAAGCCATAGCCTGTCCACACTGCAATGCGGCACTAGGGATTCCATCCGTCAGGCCCATTTCGGTGAAGTGCCCTGCGTGCTTGATGGAATCGACATTCGAGAACTAAACCCCCCAAAACTCGCTACCTCTTCCTCCCTCATCCTCCTCCGAAAGGGAGTCGACGATAACGCTCAGGAGGTATCTTCCTAGAATCGCGATTACCGGGAGAGACCACGTTGCCACCACTGATTCCACTCGTAGATCTACATCCTGCCCACCCAGCATACTGAGTGAGACCTCATTAATAGCCGAAATCACGAAGTAAGCAACGAACCCAGTAGCCAGAAGCATAATGCTCTGACCGGTGAAGGAACCCTCCTTCCACCTAAGCACCCCCAAAGACAGGAAGAGAGAGAAGAACGCCACAAGAATCCAGGAGAGAGCATTGTCAATTGCGATTACCCACGCGGCAATGTCACTATTTACAGCGTTCACATCGAAATTAGTTGTTGAGGATAAAATCGAGGAAGCATATGCGTCTATCTCTGAGCTAGAGGCATACAATACCTGTATTACCGTCACAACAGCAATTATCATTGAAACCAGTGCTAAGGCCCACAGCATGGAGGTCAGCAGGCTACCAGTCGTTGCAGCGCGCATGTCATTTAGAAGACGGTCAAGCTGTTGCTCCCATCCAAGCCCTCTGGAAAGAAGCCATATCCCGATGATAAGTGGTAGAGTTCCTATGAGTGCGCTCCCGTAATCCGATGGAAGGATAAGACCGATACCCAGAATGATCATCACAGTTGCTATTGGGACTAGTAGTCTTGCTCTCCAACGAGGGTCCTCAATCGCCTTAACGACATAGTAGTAGGTACTCTCAATTCCCTTAGACTGCCTGACTATTATTTTTTCGATATGGTCGACTCTGACTCTGGAAGTGATTATTGGGAGTGCTTCCTCATCATCAGCCCCATCAGTAATGAGAATCGCCTTATCTGGTTGGAACTCCTGTATTACCTCGTCTAACTGAGTGGCAATTTCCCTATCACTTCTGGACCCGACTCTGACATCTCCTGTTAGTAAGGCGATTTGGACCTCATCATCACCAATAGCCTCTTCAGCTAAACGGTCATGTTGGTGCAAAGCTCCTAGAATGGCATTAGTATCAGACTCTTCTGGATCGGCTATTCCAAGCCTCAAGGCAGCGGCAAGAGTAGCCTTACGGCCCACTACTGGGCCTCTAATACCAGCCTTGACACCCAGATCATTATCTCGGTCTACTGTCAGTACTAGAGTTCGTACCATCTCCCCGCCTCAACCCCTGATACACCCGGGGCGATATGAAGAATTGCCTACAATCATGAGTATAACTCACATTAGTCACTTGTGCTGGACTCGCCAGATTCGTTGTATCTCCTTCGTTGCTTGGCTCGGATGTACTTCAGAGGGTGCGTCAACCACTCCTGATCGCAGAGTGTGTCATCTCCTACACCAACTGGACAGCGAGCATTGGTCTTCAAGGCTGCACAACCATGAGGGGTATATTCTCTTTCGTATATATGAGCAACCTGATATGAGGTTGTATCTGGGCTATAGTCAGGAGCTCCAGAGAAAAACCCACAGGTCTGCTCTTGGGAATGACCTAAAGCTTTGGAGAATGAAGCCAGAAAAACTCTGCCCACATGATTAACGTTGACCCCCTGGTTAAGCTCTGACACCGCTGACTCAAAACAGGGAGGCCAATCTTCCCTAACAGCGGCCGAGACAGGCATCTCTTCTTTTACCCGTAGGGCCAACATTCCGACTATCCTCTCCACTGAGTCTGAGAACTGTGCGGCAAATTCATCACTCATTTTCTCCATACGATGTCTACAAGTCGCGTCAAGGTACCCCCTTACTCTCTCTTTTAGCAACCTAGATGTCCTCTCCCTGCTATTCTCTCCAGAGGCTGGATCCATTCTAACCCAACCGTCTCTGACTGGCCTGTTAGCCAATCTCCAATATGGCCCTGAAATTTTTGGGCAGAGCTCGATGAAGTCAGAAACAGGTACCCAGTAGATCGTATGGTCCCCTTCTTCTATTTTGATTCCAGAAAGATAACTAGAGCAAATTGTTGAGAAATTAGTTGCATCCCTGCCGAACAGTCCGTCCGCTCTGCTAGCCTCCCCCTCTATCCATCTTGCCAACAAGCGCTCATCGAAAGAAGCACAGACTACGAGCATAGCATGAAGGAATGAAAGAGTCTCAGTCATTTTACCCGCTTCACTTGATAGATCTACGGTTGTTGCATCATCTACCCCGTCTTTGTGCATTACAGACTCCAGTAGTCGCAACCTACCCCTGGCTCGCACCTCCTCAAGCCAAGGAGCCCCCACCAAATCTCCTACTGTGACCCCATTTTCCCTCAGAACTTCTCGTATGTGGTTCCTGCCTTGTGGTAGCATTGGGTATCTCGATAATATCACCCGATCTTCGATTATGGGTGGCTTGAGTGGGATGGGCACGATACCCAGAGAACCAAGAGGGTTATTCAACAATCACCGACCCCTTCCACTGGAGAAACATGTCTAGGCCACCCACCGATCTAATACCCTCTCTTGAACTTCTTGTAACAATTCAAGATGAATTCAGGAGCCATTTTGGGTGGCAAGAATCTGACGATATTTCAAGTGCGAAGAATCTTCTTTCTACTGTTGAGCAGTCAGGAGTAGAGCAATGGAGGAGGCCCAATAGGGCTGCAACTGTGGCAAATATTCAGAGGAGACTCGTTCTCAGAGAGCAAAATGTTGCTATTCTAGGAGCTGCAATAGACAAAGAGGAACTAACCAGTGCTCTAGAGTCACCAACCCTTTTGATTGCCGCCGATGGAGCCGCCGGAGCAATCTCTCTGTTACCCAAAACGACAGCAGAGAGGGCATGGTCAAGATTGGCTTTCATAGTTTCAGATGCAGACGGAGGAGAGGGTACCATTGAGGCGGTTAACAGGGGAAAAACAGTTTTCTTACACGCACACGGAGATAATGAGAATGACTGGAGGGACCTTCTGGAAATTGCAAAGAATGCACCCTCACCTCCTCCTCTGATATTGACACATCAGACAACTGGGGAGATAGCTGGTATGCACAATCCAGGCGGATTCACAGACGGAGATAGGGCCGCATGTATAGCTACATCATTGGGAATTCCAATAGATAGGATAACCATGTTAGGGACAAATACAAACAAGGTCGGTAGGTGGTCAGGAACCACTGAAAAGGAAAAGAAACTAGTCAAATTACAGTGGATGAAAACTATTCTACAGGCACTGGATATTCATTACTGATCATAGGAAGTCTTCCAGAGTCATAACTGTCACTCTGTCATTATTGAATAATGAGTCTACACTATCAGACATCCATCCAACACGCTGTTTGGTGTAATTGTCAACTCCGTAGCTTTCCATTACTTCCTTGGTAACCTGGATATATTTCCTGACTGCCCCCTCAGAGACTGTTAGGACGACATTCCCCCCGCAAGTCGCAATCCCGTCATCGGAACTAGAGAATCTCGGACCGCCCGAGATTCCCGATGCCCTCTGCACGCACTTGCCAGCTAGAGGCATTCTTCGATAAGAGTGCCCACATTTCACACATCGTACTTTCTGCCTGGTGAATGCCATCATATTGCCTCTCATATCTGGGAGGAAATGAGATTCAATGACTTGCGATGCCACTCTGTCCACACTGACTGACCTGAGTCTACTTCCAAGTGCTAATTGCTCACCCATCTTGTCAGTCATACTCACAAGAGTCTTGTACGCAGAATTCACCGGCCCAGAATCCAAGTCACCAGAATCATGCGTCCATCCATATCCTCGCAGATCTCCAATACTGCCCAGTCTGTCGCTTACTAGGTCCACTAAGTCCGATGCTTCGTTGGGGTGGGGCTGAGACAATGTAGCCTCATAGAAGTCCCGAGAATAGCTCCAAGAGCAATCCACGTTCAATGCCTCCTTGTCTATTTCCATCGGATTCAGCCTTGTCGTCAGAACTAGAGGAGCATCCATCCTGCCCCCTCTGCCTGCAGGTAGAATTTCCTTGGAGAAATTTAGCAAACCATCCATGAGCATCATTATGCTATCCTCGTCTCCATCACAATTCCTTCTTTTAGCAGCGTGGAAAAGTGGATGAGCGTATCCAGCAGATGAGGAAGTCCAGCCGATTAAGCGACACAGCACTCCTCCAGAAGTATGTGGTGCAAGACCAATGGCCAATCTTCCGACTAAGTCTTTCTCACTGTTCGCGTTATAGAATGGCTCCATTTTATAGAATCTAACTAGAAGCTCATCCACGAAATTACAAGTAGCGAGAAGGTGATCTTTGGATCTTATTGACGGGATAAAGTCCTGTGGAAGCAACTCCAACATCTGGTTATCAGATTTCAGGATGCTTCCTCGAATATCATGAGTGTATCCCAGTTCAGCGAGAGCCTCCCAGGATGTACCAATCTCTATCGGTTTGAAGTGTGTTACTGGTACATCACTCATATCATACCTCGAGGTTCCGTCTCTGAAGACAGAAACCCCATGCTTCGCTCTTAGAATGCCCTTCTCCAATGGTTCTGGGGACTGTCCAATCGAAACCAGACCCTTCACAGCTTTAATCTTCGAAGGAAGCTTGTCCAAGCCCAAAGCTCTCCTTTTTACTTCAAGAATAGATGAGACTGGGACTGTCGTAAACTCGCCTCGACGCCTCCTTTTGCCTCCCCGACTCTTGCGGACTTCCGTTCTTCCTCCACACTCCTTGGCCACGTTGGGATCAGGTCTGACATGACACCTGATATGTGGAGACTCTGAACCACATTTACTACAAATTCTCGGACCCATCTGAACTCTAATACTTCCTTTGGAGGACGCCTCTCCTAGGAGCCTTTGGGGCCCCCCACTCTCAGCAATAGGGTACAGTGAGTGGACCAATGGTTTCATCTCTCTAACCCCTGACTTTTCCGGTCTGCCCATTCTAGCTCCAATTCTACACGTTGCAGAGTCTTCCCATCTCATTGAGGATAGCTTCCTAACTAGCCACAACGAACCATCAACGACGTGATCATCTAGTAACGAAACTGATCTATTCAGAGAGGTTACATTCTCGGGCCCGGGATCAGAGATTCCCTGTGCGGCTTCTTCTCCTATCGCCTCTGTCTCTAGTGTACCCTTTCCTTGTTGCATAGCTAGTGTGGTTGCCCTAACTCTGGCAAGCCCCCTTCTATTCTCCAGCTCACTCTTTCTCTTGCCCTCAGCTTGCACTACCTTCTTGGCTTCACTAACCCTGACCAGCCTATCGTCGATATGCCCCATTGCATCCATTGAGCTAACTACTACACCTTCATCATTCATCAGTCCTAGTCCCTCCAGGAGACCTTCCCAGTTGGATGATATTACGATATCTCCAGCCTCATGATAGTGCTGCAAACCAAGAGTCAGAAGGCACGATTTCACAATTCCATGATTTCTGACTGACATCCATGAAGGCCACATGTCAAAGTCAAGCTCATACGTCGTGTCTATTTCCTTCAGGGAATCAGGACTCCAACCCCTTGAAGCCCCCCTTATCCTCAAGCCACTTTCTTGTATTTCTGACCCAGCCAATTCTTTGATGAGAGGTTTAGTAATTGAAATTGGAAGATCAGACCACCATAGATTCCAAGGGGGAGGGACTGCTGTCCCAAAAGCCTCAGATATTCCCTTGGACTGTTGCCAAGTCAAATCTATATCTCTCAGAAAAAGATACCATTCCCGCTTCCTCCACTCCCTCTCGAGAGCATCCTCCCCCCCTCGATTTATTGCGCCGTTAAACGGCAACCCTTTGGGCAGAGTATCAAGCCCGACCCCCATAATCTCTGCAAAGGTTGAGACCTTCTGAGGGTGGTCCAATGAATCTAGAAGGTCCGCAGCCCACCAATCTCTGTTGTAAGCTGAGGGAACAAGATTCTTGTTGTTCTCAAGAAACTCACCGAAACCCATCAGAATCTCTCCATTATCCCAAACTGAAATCACTCTCTCTCGAATCAACTTCCACTCATCTAGGGTGTGTACTCGCCTAAACTCACCATCATCAAGAATTACCATGGGCCCATCGATATCAGTACAAGGAGTAACTGCACATGCCTTCCCAGGTCGTTCAATTTTCATCTGAGTTCCAACCGATAGGAAACCACCTGCCGCCTCCATAGAAACTGGATTCAAACCAGCAGCCGCCAATCCAGTAGCTCTACTTCTTCCATATCTAAGCCTAAATCCCCCAGGTTCGCCGGGCTCACCAAAAATAGGTCTTCCAGCAATTACATCATCCATGTATCTTGAAATCTCAGTAATTTGCCTGCTTTTGAAGATATCAGAATCGCCCTCATCGCTCTTCCCTTTACTAGCAAACTGAGAGATAAATTCCCATCCGGGAATCTCCATTCTTTCTGTGTGCTTAACAATTTTTGGAGCCTTGAGGCATAAACCTTCACCGATAACCAACATCACTCCACCTCGAACCCTAGTCCTGAATGAACCATTCTCGTTCTGTATGTTCCTGACCTCCTTGAATCCAGCACACTCCTGCTTCTCAGTCTCCTCTCCGTTAACCATTACTGGACAGGCCCTAACGATTATCTCTACTTCCTCAGGGGGAGGTTTGTACTGAAGTCCAACTCTGTATAATCCAAACTCTTCCTTCACTCTTTCCACCTCTCTTGTGGACGGATTATACCTCCCCAGACCAAGCTCACGTCTGATCATGTCACCAATCAGTACGCATAGAGCTTGAGCAGTTCCTCCAGCGGCCCTTATTGGTCCGCAGAAATCAATTGAAAGAAACTCTGAGCCATCTGGATTATTGAGAATCCTGACCGCACCAATACCATCTAGTGGCGCTACAAGAACAGCTTCTGTAAGCACAGCCAGGCCAACTCTTAGTCCACAATCTATTGCCTCTCGGAGATCTCCGTCACGCTCATACATCCGTTTTGCCACATTAACTGCAATCTGGATAGACGCACTCTCTCTGTCAGTTATCAGCAGTATTGCTCGAAGGTCATCCTCTATCTGCAGTCCCTTCAGATACTCTTCGAGAAGTTTCTCAGTCCTACTCGCCAAATCAGCGGCTCGGGGGATTTCTATTTCAGTGCTAAAGTCAAGCCCCTTTGCCTTGGCTTGGAGAGCTATGTCGTATACTTCCTGAGTCCTCAAATCAAGCCATTCTTGGTAGTATTCAACTTCTGATGAGAGCCTATCTGAATCATACTTCGACACCGATTCACTTTGCTCAACCATAACTATGCCCCAGGCGAATAAACTGCCACCAGACTAGACCGTTCAAGAACATTGACCGTATTTTACCTCTCGATGGCTATTTACCTACCGAAGCTTCATTCGATTACCATTACTCGGATAAGTCGGATATGCAGTCGATTTCAGCCGCTCAAGCCAAGCTCCTCCTGATTGACAGAGTGAGAGACTTGGCATACCTTCACTCTCCTAATGACCTATTCACCTTAGCCAGTGGCAGAGAAAGTCAGCATTTCTTTGATATGAAACCAGTCATGATGAACCCAGAATGTGCTCATCTACTCGGAGTCCTAATTCATGATAAAATTGTGGACATAGGGAATGTAGATGCCGTTGGTGGATTGGAGTTGGGGGCTATTCCCCTAACCGCAATCGCAATCGCCAAGGCTGGAAAAGGCTCAGAAATCAGAGGATTCATGGTTCGTAAGGAGCCCAAGGGCAGAGGAGGCAGAAAGACTGGAAATCCACCAGGAATAGAAGGCTCAACCATCAGATCAGGAGATAGAGTGGTATTACTTGAAGACGTAACCACCACCGGGGAATCTGCATTAAAGGCGGCTGAGATGTTGAATTCAATGGGATGCGAAGTAGTGGCATGCATCACTATTCTTGATAGGGAGGAGGGAGGAATTGACGCATTCAAAACTGCCGGAATACCTCTAATACCACTTTTACTGAGATCAAATATTACAGGTGATTGATTGAGCCAGCATGTCATAGATCCGGAAGGAACTCCATATTCTCCTGAGAAACACCCAATGAAGGATTATGTCGGAGCATCTGCCTATTTTGACCTGGACTTGAGATCAGGAGTGATCATTGATGTCCAGAAGTTCCCAGAAATGAGGAAGCCATCATACAAGATCCAAGTTGATTTTGGGCCTGTGATTGGAAAGCTCTGGAGCTCAGCACAGATAACCAACTATCCACGCCATGATTTAATTGGAAGGAAAGTAGTAGGCGCGATTAATCTAGGTGACAAGACTCTTCCAACTGGTTTCATTAGTCAGTTTCTGGTTCTTGGAGCTCTGGATCCGGACGGAACGGTCAGGCTTCTCGAGCTTCCCGAAGGCGTGATGCCCGGTTCATTGGTCGCCTGATCTCACTAGTGCCTCCAGCAGTAATTGGATTTTTACTCGATATTCATTCGACATTGACAGGACACGGGCTGATTCTAGTATACCCCCCGCACCAACTCATAACTAGGCCGGACTATTGCACTTTCGTTATCCTTCTTACGTCAGTTACACTATTGGACCGCTTGTCACCCGCTTAACCCATGCCTACCACAGTTAGAATGACGACAAGCGCCGGACCAATAGATATTGAGCTCTTCACCGAAGACTGTCCAGAGACCACAGGAAACTTCCTCAAACTTGTGGATGATGGGTTCTACAACGGACTACATTTTCACAGGGTTATCAAGGATTTCATGATTCAAGGAGGATGCCCTCACTCCAGAGACCCACACAATGGAAGAGCTGGAACTGGAGGTCCTGGTTGGAAGATTCCTTGCGAGGCATCAGCACTGGCTAAGAGTCACGACACTCCAGGACTGTTCTCTATGGCCAATGCTGGCCCCAACACCGGTGGCTCCCAGTTCTTCCTGACCACCGTCCCCACGCCATGGCTTGATGGTAATCATGCCGTATTCGGAAAGGTTGTCAACGGAATGGAAAATGTTCACAAAATCGAGAACTGCGATACTCAGCCAGGAGACAGGCCATTCAATCCTCAGAAGATTATCAAGGTTGAGAGATTTTAATAAATCGCCTTACTAATAGTCTATAATTAAATTTATTAATAAGTAATTAATGCCGAACATATGGCAAAGCACCGCGTAGGCGATCGTAGGATAATCAGTATTAGTATTCCAGAGGAAACCGCTAGGAAGCTAGACCGTAGAGTGGGTAAGGGAAAGACGAGGGGAAGGTCTGCTACAATTTCTAAGATGATTGAAGAAGGCCTTTCGTCAGGAAATGCTCACCATGAGGACATCAAAGTCTCAACCCATCAGAGATCTGCTAGGGCTAATCCAGATGAAAATAGGATCGAGATTGATACCATGGGAGAAGTGGTAGTACCTGCAGATAGATACTATGGAGCTCAGACAGCCAGATCACTTGAGAACTTCGATATCGGTGACGACATAATGCCAAGGGCAATGATCAGAGCCTTCGGTATTCTAAAGAAAGCAGCGGCAGAAACCAACTCCCAACTGGATCAGCTGGATAGCAACATCGCCTCTCTGATTTCTTCGTCATGCGATGAGGTAATTTCAGGAAGTCTTGACGGCCACTTCCCACTTAGAATTTGGCAGACAGGATCAGGCACTCAAACAAACATGAATGCAAATGAAGTCATTGCGAATAGGGCAATTGAGCTCGCAGGAGGAGAACTGGGTAGTAAGACTCCCGTCCACCCAAATGATCATGTGAACAGGGCACAGTCTAGTAATGACACATTTCCAACAGCGATGCACATATCTTCAGCCGAGCAAATCACGAACCAACTACTACCCTCAGTGCATCATCTAAGGGACTCTTTGGAGGCTAAAGCGCAGGAGTTTTCCTCAATTGTCAAGATTGGTAGAACACATCTCATGGATGCAGTTCCACTTACTCTCGGACAAGAGTTCTCAGGATACGTATACATGTTGGATGCCGATATTCGGAGGATAGAGTTCGCA
>DALC01000032.1:14067-38070 GCA_002499325.1 Euryarchaeota archaeon UBA538 | reverse complement strand
AGTATTTCTCAACAAACTGGCCTGCCATTTGTCAGTGCAGAGAACAAGTTCTCTCAATTAGCAGCGCATGATGCAATTGTCTCCGCATCGGGAGCACTAAACACCCTAGCGGTCTCATTGATGAAGATTGCAAACGACATCAGATGGCTCGGCTCCGGCCCCCGGTGCGGAATCGGTGAACTGTCCTTACCTGCCAATGAACCAGGATCCAGTATTATGCCGGGAAAGGTCAATCCCACCCAGTCCGAGGCTATCACGATGGTATGTTGCCAAGTTATTGGCAATCATGCAGCCATATCCCTCGGGGGTAGCCAAGGTAATTTCGAATTGAATGTATTCAAACCGATGATGATTCATAACCTGCTCCATTCAATCAGAATCCTATCTGACAGCTGTCGGTCTTTCACTTCCAAGTGTGTTAATGGATTGGTCGCAAATGAAGAGAGGATTTCCAAGCATTTGGAGAACTCTCTGATGTTGGTAACCGCTCTTAATCCTCACATTGGATACGATAACGCCGCAAAGATTGCCAAGGAAGCCCACCAGAATAACCTAACACTCAGGGAGAGTGCTTTGAGACTAGGGTTGGTCACTGAAGAACAGTTCGATCAATGGGTCAGGCCGGAGTCTATGACAGGAAATAGCTAACTCTAATCACGGAAAAAAATAATTTGAAGGGCCGTAGGTGGGAGCAGCAGGGGGTTCTGCTTGGGGAAGCTTTCCCCCCTGCGTACTCCGCAGGGTCCGGTTCCTCGTCTCCAAAGGAGATGATTTCCCGGGTAGACGACTCTGGAACCACTAGGGCTCCTTTGCCATTCTTCCGGACGTTTGGGTAATATCCCCCAGGGGATTGCTCCCCTGTCGCCCTTCTCGATTCACTCCATGGCTAATATCACCATTTTGTTTCTCGATCGGTACCGGTCCTCCACAGGTCTCCCTGCTCTTGTTCCCGGTGCGTTTCCCTAGGCTTCCTTCCCCTTCCTTGCGTCCGGTTGTCTCCACTTCGTTCCCCGCACCCGTGCTCCAAGATTTCATCCATCTCTGAATGCCTTCCCTTCCTTCGTGTACCTTTGCAGTATGGTTTTCTGGTACGGTTTATGTTTTCCCCCCGAAGGGTTCGGTTCCGTTTTCCCCAGCTTTCCCCATTGCTTCTTCCCCTTCCTTGCGTCCGATCTTTCCACATTGGTTCTACTGCTGCCTACTCACCCACAGGTGATTGGCTGTTCCCCGCACTCTTCTCAGAGGACGGTTCTACCGTTCCGACTTAGCGGATCAGTTGTTGTGGCCCGCGGGTTTGCCGAAGCGCACCCACACCACTCCCCCGGAGCGGCAAAGTCAACAGGGCAAGCGGCGGCAAATAAACCTTTCGCTCAGTAACACGTTTACAGTGGAAATAGGGGTTGCCAAATGTTAATTTCCAGTGTAAATTTTCATTCCCTCAACCTTCTCAAACGTTCCATAAGGAGACTTCTTTCTCCTTCCCGATGTCCTGATTCCATGTCCTCCCGGCCAAATCGATTCTCGTATCTTTCTTCAACCAGGAACACTCTTCCGAGTTGATCTCCAAAAACTAGCCCCCCTTCCTTGAAATCACTAACCACAATTCTATCCGGGTGTTCGAAGACCTGTGAGTAATCCCCACCTGGTGAAATCGATAAAAATGTTGACTTGCCCTCCCAAGTTTGAACCCAGAGATCAACGCCATTCGGAGCAACTCCCATTGACAATATTTCTCTACCTAGCTCAATTTCTTCCTCGCCCCATAGAACTCGGCCATTTCGATCACCACTCGCCCATCCGTCATCTATGCTGATGATCGAGGTCACCAATCCACTTCCCTTTGCACATAAATCTCCGTCAGAATTACAAATACTGCCATCACTCAATCCGAATATTATCGTCTCAGTCCCATCGCAACCGATGGTAACAGGAGACGCAACGGCAAGTGAATGATAATTCAGTATTCCATCACTGCCTACTTTGATAAAGCCACAAGAAGGCCGTCCTATCCCAATCTCTATTCCGTTGTTGACTCCCATATGCCACCCTTTTTCGGCGAAAGACCATCTTTCAATTAGCTCGCCTCGACTATTGAATTTCCAAAGTGTTGATTCGGTGTAGTCAGAGATATCAATCTCATAGACAGAGGATAATGCCCAAATAAAGCCATCCCAGATCGTCACACTATCGCTGGAACCTTCCAGTTGCGAGCTCCACAAAACTTCACCTGTGGTAATCTCAACGGCCACCAAATTAGATGAGCAGGAGACATAAAGGATTTTTCCTGAGACTGCTAAATCTGATATCGGCCCATCCAACTTCAGCCCCAGCATCTGCTTACCACTCTCAATTGACCATGACTTAATCGCACCATCTTTTGAACCAACAACGACTGTGTCAGACTCAAATAAGATAGAACTACAACAACTTCCAACATCCCTGATTAACGATGAAGCGTCACTAAGGCTCCTGTCTCCCACAAATGCCCTATGGAGGAAGCGAATATCGTACTTCCGTATAATCGACACTTAAATTGAGTAAAGATGCCTCACCTTGTTACTGAGATAATCAACAAACGCCTCTGGCGAGGGAGGCGATCCTGTAGCTTCTTCGATGAGTTCAGCAGGCTTTAGAATACTCCCTCGCCTATGCACTTTCTTCCTCATCCAATCAAGTAGCGGAGAGAAGTCACCACTACTAATTTGTGCATCATGCTCTGGCAAGTCTTCTCTGGCCGCGGCTAATAGTTGAGCAGAGTATAGATTCCCAAGAGTATATGTTGGGAAATACCCAATCGCCCCCATCGACCAATGAATATCTTGTAGTACTCCCGATGAGCTATCTGTGGGCCTTATTCCAAGATATTCCTCATACATATCGTCCCACTTGTCGGGAAGATCATCAACCTCCAAATCACCCGAGATTAGTAGCTTCTCAATCTCATACCTAATCATAATATGGATATTGTAGGTGGCCTCATCTGCTTCAACACGAATCAGACTGGGCTCTACGAGATTAACCGCTCTCCAGAGATCCTCTGCCTCAACGCCTTGCATGTTTTCCGGAAACTGCTCTTTCCAGAGTGGCAAAGACCACTGACAGAATTCTAGTGAACGACCTATCTGATTCTCCCAGAGCCTGCTCTGGCTCTCGTGAATTCCCAATCCATTGGCCTTGCCAGCGGGTTGAAAGTCAAGGTCTCTCGGTCTGCCCTGTTCGTATGTACCATGCCCGGTCTCGTGCATAGAGCCGTACAGTGATCCAAACGGATCAGTATCACTATATCTTGTGGTCCATCTAACATCATCCGGATTTGGCCCTCCACAGAAAGGATGTGTCGAGGCATCTCTTCTTCCTGCCTCGAAATCGAAACCAATTGACTCAGAAACCTTTTGACTAAGTCTTTCCTGACCTATCTGCTCCCATGAGTTTTCAGTTACCCATGAGATATCGGGCCTTTCTCCCCTTTCCGCAACAGACCTTATCAAGGGGGCTACTTTGTTTCTCAGTCCTTCGAAAAGAGGGTCTAGACGAGACACTGTAAGCCCGGATTCATAATTATCAAGGAGAGCATCATATCGAAGATCTTCATATCCCAAGTAGTCTGCTTTCTTCCTCGCGAACTCAATTGATTTAGACAGATCATCTCTGAATATAGAGAAGTCATTATTTCTTCTAGCTTCAGTCCAAGAAATGAGTGATTTCGAATTATGCTTAGCTAATTCAGAGACGAAGCCGGTCGGTAGCCTCGTGGCCTTGTCATATGCCTCCCTAGCCAATCTTACGTTGGCACTCTCAATATCTCCCAGGTCATCTCTTTCCTCCAGTTCATCCAATAACTCTCCAACCCTAGGAGAAGTCTTCCTTTTGTGGGACTCCCTAGAAATCCATGCTATCTGTTCCCCCCTCAATTCAGCAGCTTTTGGAGGCATCAGGACCTCTTGATCCCAGCCTAGAAGACTTCTTACTTGATCCATCATGGCGATATCTTTGAGAATTCCAAGAAGCTCATTGTAAGCGTCCATACCGCTTGAGAGAGGTATCTCACTCATAATCTAGGCAGTTGACCATCGAATCGTTAACCAGAGAATATCTCTTACAATTATTGACCAATTGATACCTTGCAACTATACTCACTAGGAACAGGAGACATTCATTGGATTGGTTTAATAACTCCCATCTTGCGGTTATACTCGGCAAGACGGAGTTAGAAAAGTTTAGCCTAACCTAAGGGATGATATTGTGACAGAGCTAATCAAAAAGATGAATGAAGCCCTAGCTTGGGAACTCAGAGCGATGAATATGTATGCACATTACGCTGCAAATATAACCGGTATTAATCGGCTCCAACTTTCACCAATGTTCAACACTGAGATGACTGAGTCAATAGAGCATGCAGATATTGTTCGTAGGGGAATTGTACAATTGGGGGGAATTCCAGTTACAGAACGTGACTCTCATCCAATTATACACACAACAGATTACATTGAAATGTTGAATTATTCTCTTGAGACTGAGATTAGGGCGTCAGAAGTTTATTCGGAACTCCTCCCATTAATTGAACAGACTGACGATATATACGAGTCGATTGAGCAGATATATCTCGCCGAGCTAAAAAGCGTCGAAGAGATACGGCTCTTGGTTCGATGATCCGGCCCAACGAACCGAATCTATGATGAGTTCTCACACCTTCCAGAGGAATGTGCTCCCGCGAGTCGTGACCATATTCTTGGCCCTAATATTGGTTAGCCCAACTCTATCGGGATGCTTGGGGGCAGAATCAGGAACAGATAATTCTGTTGAGACCACCCATTGGTTACCACCTGTCGAGGAAAGATCAGGGAAAGAATACAGAAATGATGACGTATTCAGTAGGGTTTCAAAAAATGGTACATATGACACAGGAGAGGTCCAGTCAATCTTCGTACCCGTACCTTCGATTACGGCTTCTGACGGAGGGGCGGGACTCACAGGCGGAGCCGAAGTTCATCTCGGATTGTGGCTTCCAGAAAAGGAAGGATGTGATTTGACAATATCTGAAGTTCTTGAAGAATGCAAGGTCCCGGTCATTGCCGAGATTGGCCCGTACTATGATGATGGAGATGTTGATGCCCTCACTCCCGCAGACAGACTCGGTAGGTTTCTAATAGAAAATTATGTTCAACATGGGTATGGCGTTGCCCAGGTTTCAGTTTTTGGAACAGGGCAATCAAATCACTGCATGGACCTGATGGGCCATGATGAGCAAGCTGGCATCAAGGCGGCAGTAGACTGGTTAGGGACTCAATCATGGTCCAATGGAAAGGTAGGCGCAATCGGTAAGTCATATGATGGAAGTACTCCATGGAATGCCGCCGCTTCAGGATCCGAATACCTAGCTACCATTGTTCCAATGTCTGGATTGATAGGTGTACATGATTTGATGTGGAGAAATGGCAGTATGGAAGCAAGAGGGGCTATAATGCATAATGGAGTATACGGATCATTCGGCTTGGATGGGGATAATGGGGACATTGAGAATGCCTGTGAGGGATATGTCGAGGGATACTACGCAGGACCAGCCGCATATATGACAGGAGACAATCTAGCATGGACCGGATCTGATTATTGGGAGGAAAGGCATTTCCTGACTAATGCTCTGGAAATCTATAATGGATCGATATATATTATCCACGGCCTACAGGACTGGAATGTCGATCCCCATATGGCGTTCCCTGCACATCAAATGTCTATTGATGCAGGTTTCGATGTGAAGGGACTTTATGGTCAATGGGCACATGATTATCCAGACCGAGAAAGCGGGCACTCCTCGCTGTCATCTGGAAGAGGAGCTGAGGCCTTTCCATACACCCTAAGGTGGGACTGGGCAGACGATATGTTGGAGTGGTTCGATTTCTATTTGCTAGATAAGGGGCCAAAACCAAGATTAGTTGCAGAGGTGCAGGACAATATGGGTGCTTGGAGAGTTGAGCAGACCTATCCTCCTCTTGAAGCAACTCCGATTGTTGTAGGTATGAATGAATGCTCAATAGTTGGTGGAAGCGATACGATAACTACTACCTCTAGTCTGATGATTGAATGCCCTGAATTTGAATCTCTGACTAGAATAGTTGGAACTCCTACTTTTCATGTGGAGGCTACCATTTCTCCATTTTCCACTAGTGGGCATCTCTTCGTGGAGATGGTACAATCAAGCTCTGAAATGCATCTAGGACACGCAGTAATGGATTTACGATTTCATCAAGGAGGTAATCAAGGAAGCCCTCTGGTACCCGGACAGACAGTTCTGGCAAAGATGGAGTTCTTTGGAATGGATGTAGTAGTACCAGAGGGAGATGGAATTCGCCTGATAATCAGTCAAACCGGTGAGGATTATGTCCCTAGTCCGGTTTCAACATTTCCCGTTTCTCTCTCATTGGGGAGTGAAAGTACTCTTTCTCTGCCATCTCTTGACAGGGAATGCTCAGACCTATTTCTCCCTCCTATGCAACAACCATATCCTTCGTGTGTGGAATAAACCGAATTCCAAACTCTTGATGCGGGGGGAGTCCTCGGAACCACTATGTCGGACGGCATCCCCCGTGTCAGTATCCCCGTCATAGACAGGATAATCCTCCACTTATGGGAACAGGACCATCAAGCGGATCATTATATTGTAACAAGTGAAGTAACAAGAACAGGAATTTCCGAGGTATGCGCAATGCATCCTCCAAATGTTTCCCGTGCAATGAGGGAGCTAATGTCCAATGGATTTGTGTCTGAGCACTCTAGAAGTGTGAGAGGCGAAGATCGTCGCCAGAAGACATGGCAATTAACCGAAGATGGAAGATTGGAAGCTAGGCAGAGGATTGCTAATCTAAGAACTACCACTGTTTTATTGAGGGGAAAGAAAGGCAAGCTATTGGAAATAAGGGCAGATGAGGCCGCAAAAAAACTCGAAACAAACCTCTCACTACTACAAGTATTGATGCATGCCCAACATGAGGGAGTACTCAATTTCGGTGATATTAGATTTGGTGCTATTGTGTCGATGCCCAAGAGGAAAAAACCCTCTCCAAACCTACTTTCCGGTGCCTATTCTACCTATAGAAACCTCCCACCTGTGACTAGAGAAATACACGGAAGACTGGTGGAGAAAGACATGCTCGACTCTTGGCTCTCATCCAAAAACCCCTTGCTAGCCATATCTGGAATCGCCGGCTGTGGAAAAACAACACTTACCTCACACTGGCTAAACCATACTATATCATCAACTCCCGAATATGAGGTAATGTACTATCCTTGCCAGCCTTGGGACACGCCTCTAGGGATTGCAACCAGCCTACTCCACAAGATAGGTGTCGGAGTGGATGATGGGAAGCACGATCCTTACAATATTCTTGAAGCTCTCCCACTTAAGCCCGGTGTAGAAATCGATATCGACTCCTACAGGAGAAGACTGACGGCTCATATGCTGGATGAATCCGGTTTAGATACTAAGCAAGAAACCGAACTTCTGGTTGTTCTAGATGATGTTCACAATGTAGGGCCGGAAGGGAACTACCTCTTTGGCGCCCTCTTACAGGTAGCCGAGATCGCTCCATTAAGACTAATATTGATCTCAAGAAATAGACTGTCATTCTATGATACTAGAGATGTTCACACAAGAGAGAGAGTTAGAGAGCTACACCTGTCCGGGCTTTCTGTTGAGGAAGTTAATTCTTGGATATCTTCAATGAACCTTCCCAATGAAACAGAGGTGGAAAAGATCCATAGTATCACAGGTGGACACCCATTGGCAGTAGAGCTATTGGAACTTTATGGAAAGACCGTGCACGAGGATTGGGTCCGTTTTCTCGATCAAGAAATTTTAGATGTACTCCCTCCGGATAGCAGGGAGATCCTCTCTATTCTCTCGGTTTCTGATAGACCGGTTCCATGGGAAATTGTGGCTAAAGCCGCAGAACATGACGGCCCCCCTCCAATCGAGCTCATAGAAAGGGGACTTATGCTGGAACTGGAAGATGGAATGTGGTTACATGAAGCTATCAGGACCAGGTTACTTAGAGATGTAGGAAATCCTCTAGAGGATAGATCGATCAAACTAAGAAACGCTTTCGAATCTTAGGACATATGTCTATTCAGCCAAGAGTCCATACCTGTCTTTGGCATAGCACCGGTCATTCTATCAACGACTTCTCCATCTTTGAATAGTATCAGTGCCGGAATTCCTCTAACTCCGAATCTTCCTGGACTTAGTGGATTAACGTCGGTATTCACCTTGGCTATTGTAATCTCTCTCTCGGTCGCTATCTGACTCAATACTGGAGCAATCATTTTGCAAGGACCGCACCATGGAGCCCAGAAATCAACTAGGACCCAACCCCCGCTCTTTGTTACTACATCAAAGTCCGAATCACTAGCATCAATCACTTGTCCCATGGGTGCACCTAAGCACCTGAGAAGGGGGCACCGTATCAACCTGTGTCTTACTATTGATATCCAAGGGATTGAGAACCCCCTCCTCCTCGCCTAGCTCAGAGCGTACATGGATGTTACTCCCAGTATACTGACTGCAGACTTCTGTAAACTGGGTGAAACCTTAGATGAGGCCATTAATGCAGGAATAAACTGGATTCACATGGATGTAATGGATGGAAACTGGGTCACAAACAAGACAATCACATTTGGACCAGCGATTATCCGTTCAGTCAGAGAAAGGTTGGGAGATAAAGTGTTCATAGATTGTCATCTGATGATCAATAATGCCGAAGAGACTTGGATTCAGTATGTTGATGCAGGAGTAGATATGATCATTGCTCATATTGAAGCGGTTCAAGATTTTCCAAACCTTATCTCAGAAATCCAGTCAACGGGAACGCAGATCGGATGTGTCCTGAATCCAGATACAGAAATCAGGGAAGTGATGCCTCTACTGCCAGATCTAGATTTGGTATTGGTGATGTCTGTCGTCCCAGGAAAGGGCGGCCAGTCGTTTATTCCTGAGGTTGAGCATAAAGTCAGAGCTTTCAGAGAAGCCATAGATAAACAGGAGAATTCAGGAGGTAAAACTCCAATTCTAATGATTGATGGAGGAATTAAGTATCACAATGCGGCGATGGTTTCTGAATGGGGAATAGATATCGCAGTTGTAGGCAGTGGACTGATTAATGATGAGGGTACAATTTCTCAAAATCTTCTAAGAATAACAAAAGCATTAGAGAGTCAATAATCAACGCATTGAAATCATACCCCTCTATCCAATTACATGGTTTCCGAGGATTGGGTCTCATCAGAAGTGCTGAAAGTGTATCCAACTGCCTTAGTAGAAGCTACTGATTTACATGGTTCAGGAGACCATTTTCATGTAAGAATAATATCCGAGGATTTCGAGGGAGTTAGGCCACTTCAAAGGCAGATGCCAGTTTTGAAGCACTTTAAGAAGTATATAGAAGATAATTCAGTGCACGCTCTTGACTTGAAGTGCATGACCCCTGAACAATCCACCGCAATGGGAAATACAACGTTTGACCCCCACTCTGGAAAGCAAGAGTTCTTTGGTATCCACGTAAGGCGACCTAACAAGAAGTGATATTATGAGCGGGTTTAATTGGACACCAAGCGAATTGCAAGAGATAGTAGATGGTAACGATTTAGTTATTTTCATGAAAGGCACGCCCGAACAGCCACAATGCGGGTTCTCCAGTCGTGGAGCCCAGATTGTTAGTGCCTTCGCTAGGGAAGTAGGCCTCGAGCAATTTGCATGTGTGAACGTTTTGTCTGACTCAAGGGCTAGAACTGCTCTGAAGGAATGGTCTGATTTCCCTACAATCCCACAAGTCTTCGTTCACGGCGAGCTAATCGGTGGTAGTGACATAGTCCTCGAGATGTTCCAAGACGGTAGCCTTCTAGAGATGTACGAAGCCGGCCGAGCGTGAGCGCCGACACTCCACTGACCGATGATCGCCGTACGATGCTCATAGCATTAGCAGGTGCAGGAGCAATCTCTTTCGCCCCACTGTTGTACAAATTATCTGAAACCAACCCTGCGACGGGCGCGTTCTTCCGAATGGCATATGCCGTTCCACTACTTTGCTTGATTGTTTTTTTATCCAAAAAGAAGGAGACTCGTGATATCAGATCTAGGAGACTCACTTTCTTGGCCGGGTTAATTATAGCATTTGATTTCCTGGCATATCATAGCGCTATAGACTACGTGGGGACAGGAATCGCTACACTTGTAGGAAACTCGCAGGTTATCGTTGTGACACTGGTAAGCTGGAAAATCTTTGGGGAACGACCAAATCGATCTATTCTTCTTTCGTTACCTGTTGTTGTAGTTGGTCTTGCACTAATCTCAGGAATATGGGATGGTGAGCCCTATGGGGAGGATCCGACGAGAGGGGTACTAGCAGCAGTGTTAGCGGCGTTTTTCTACTCATCATTTCTGATCGTCTACAGGTACTCTAACAAACAGATGGCTCCCGCCGCTAATGCCCAACTGGACTCTACCCTAGGAGCAACGATAGGCCTTCTTTTCCTAGGACTAATTCCAATGGAATCGATAGGAGTTCAACAGATAAGCTTCGAGATAACATGGCCTAGCCATGCATGGCTTCTATTACTGGCCTTTTCCTGCCAAGTTGCCGGTTGGATAGCAATCACATATGCACTCCCTAGACTTCCCGGAGCGCACACTTCTTTTGCAGTACTAATCCAACCAGTGTTAACTATTGTTTGGGGTATTTTTCTTCTTGACGAAACCCCCTCAACTCAGCAGTCAGTGGGAATGGTTCTAATCTTCATCGCTATTATCGCAGTTACAATGTTTGGTGATGCCAAGGCTGAGCCTGAATCTGTTTAGGTGTACAGGGCGAGAGATAATTGCGAAGGGATGGGATGCACTCAGCGAGAACCAGTCGGCCCCGTACATGTTCCACTGAGAGTAGGGGATAGATAATCGTTGTCAGTAATAGTCGCAAAAAGTACTGATTCAGTGGTTTATCGGATTAAGATACAGAAAGAACCTCAGGGCCTCCTTCAGTGACGTAAACAGTGTGTTCAAACTGACCAACATTTCCTCTATCCTGATCGCGTAAAGCAGAATAGACTTCCAAGAATCTAATCGAGGTCAGCTTCTTCACCAGTTGTCCCCACTTCCGCTTGAGAGACTCCTCATCCTCTTCAGGGAAAGGCTTCTCCAAGAGAGGGAATGCCCATCGTTCAGCGAATGGAAGGGTACTATATCTCTCTTCAATGTAGTGAGCCAACCTTGCGCCCAGGGGCTTAAGCTTCTTCTTTGCTAGCGCCTTTCTAATATTGACATTCCCGGTTACTCTGAGTATATTGGACGAATTGTGTGGATTCACATTCTCCACTAAACCACTCTTCCCGGTAGTATTGAATGGCTCAACCGCGTATACTCCCCCTTTCTCTACTGAGCCTTTGAAACTTGGATTATTGGCCCCACAAGCGTACATAGGAATTGAAACCCCATCATGCAGGCTCCATCTTTCCATTTTATGCCCGCACAAATTAGAAATCGGTAAGAATCCAGCATCCTTTGCAACCTGTTCTGCGGCGGCCCCCACTACATGCCAAGAAGTTCCCGGATGCATTTTCTCTATAGCAGCGTCTCGAGCATCTTTCGCAGCCTTGATCTGATCGGTATGATTTCCTGCATTTCCAACTTCTAGCGTTATCGCATTGTCCCCAAGAGCCCCTTTGATATGAACGCCTACATCTAGCTTGACCAAATCACCCTTCTCAAACACCATTTCCCTTTCCCATCCCTCTGGAGGACTCAGTTGCGTATTGGTAGTATAATGAGCTGCCATATCATTTACAGAGATAGTTACGGGGAACGCGGCTTGACCTCCGTGTCTACGGATAAACCTCTCGGCGGAGTCAATAACGTCATTCCAGCCCTTGCCTGCAACAATCTCCCCTTTGATCCCCTCCAAGGTTCTTCGTGCGACGTGACCAGCATCCTTCCACTGCTTCAAATCTGACTCTTCAACCAATCAAAAACCTCCATTTTCTTCACTAAACCTTCTCTCAGCACCTTGGTTCCTGTAGTATCGGGTGAGCGAGTGGAGGATTCCCACGATATCAAGGTACTGGGTACATCCCCCCCGCATAGTCCGCTAACGAATGGTATTTGTGAACCATCAGTCGAAAGAGAACGAGCAGCCATGGCTGGATCATTTTCGGGCGGACTTCCAGAAATATTTGCACTGGTAGCTGTTATTGGACCGACTTCCTGAATAAGTCTGACTGCAGTATTGTGGGATACCACTCTCAAGGCAACTCTATCTCCTCCAAGCCTCTCGTCCAGTGTGGATTTTGAATCAAGAATCACCGTAACTGAACCAGTGGGAAAATGATCTAACAATGACACAACACCGTCAGGAACATGTGCGATTTTCCTTGCCTGATCAAGATTTGCCACTGCAAGACTTACTGGCTGATCCCCCTCTCTGTTTTTCAATGAATATAGTAAATCAAGTGACTCACTAGTTGGCAAGCATCCTAACGCAGGCTGTGTGGAAGTCGGATAAACAACACACATCCCTCTTCTCAAACCAGATACTGCGTCCTTCATGGCATCTACCTGATATGTCTTCTATTAGCAGGAGGTAGGGAGTCTGCCTGTGCAACAATCGATCCAACACTTAGATCGATATTTGTCTGATGCGTATGTCTTTGAAATATCCTAGCCACCTCATATGATCCTACAATCAAATTTACAATTGGAATTAGATATACTAACTTCCTGAAAGCCCTGCGATCCCACATGTCACTAGTCATTTCACTTCCATCATCGACTAATACTGCTAGCCCCATAGATCTCTGCCCTAGAGATCTAGAAAACATGATTCCCGTCAACCTCCAATAAAGCCAGTGTGAGGCCAATAATATGAAAGTATACGCTAGAGAATGATGTGTGGAGTCTTCCCATGTCTTGAGATTCCACACATTCATCAGCTGGAACCTCGTAACAAGCATCAAAACAGTTGTAACAATAACGACATCAATCGCGAAAGCAGTTCCCCTCCTCGTGGCGGAAGCTAGAATTGTGCCTTCAGGTATTTTCCAATGGTCAGCGTTCTGTTCTGCCACAATAACTCGAGCTAATGAACCACCAGAAGGAGAAAGTGAAATCGGTGAATCATGGTCCGCCACGGTACTCCCTCAAGCCATTCCGATGATGTGCCACGCCTCAAGGTTGTGTTTCCTGGCATGTTCAATCCAGGAGGCCCAATTCTCATCATTCCTCAGAGTAGCGGGGTCTCCTATGACCACTAAACCCCTCTTAGCCCTAGTCAGCGCCACATTCAATCTCCTTGGATCGGACAGGAATCCGACATTTCCTTCCGAGTTAGATCTCACACATGAGAAAATTATGATTTCCTTCTCCCTTCCTTGATACCCATCCACAGTCTTCACCTCCAAATCGGTTAGGGCCTCTGGGAGAACATCTCGAATAGCTCTAACCTGAGCCGCATAAGGAGTAATGACTCCAATTTGGTCTTGCCCTATCTCTCCAGCATTTACCAGGTCCTCCACGATTTTAGCAACCCAAGAAGCCTCAGCCTTATTTTCCTTTGAAGCCCCATCCGGTCCAGCTACCTCCCCTCCTTCAACCGGCAGAAAGGCGATCGGTCTTTCCCAATCCGGCCACAGAATACCAGCAGGGGCTTTCCTATCGGATCCTGTTACCCCATCCTCCAATTTCCCATCATAAAACATCTCGTTAGGGAATTCCGATATCCCTGGGTGCATCCTGTATTGTTTTGTCAACAAGAAGGGGGTAATGCCCATATCCATGATTCTCTCGAATAGGGATTTATTCAACCCGCCATCCCCAGCTCTTCTGGATATGACTGTGGGAGATAGTTGCTTATGGTCCCCAACGAGAACAATTTGTCTGGCGCCTCTGACAATTGGCACTAAGGTGGACGGTTCTGTAGCTTGAGTGGCTTCATCTATCAAAACCTGACTGAATCTTCTCCCATCCAAAAGCTCGTGTCCAGAACCTATGCAAGTACAGCAGAGGACTTGTGCCCTATCCAAGATATCGTCTCTCATCTGGCCCTCAATCCTTCTCACTTCCTTCCACCCCCTTCCTAAATCTCTGTGAGCAAGCCCCTTCTCCTTGCCCCCCCTCATACCCTTAATTTTACGACCCAGCTTCTCATTGAGCTCCAGATGATCTATGAGGTCTTTCCTAAGTGGATGCTTTTCCATGAGAGCGTCCATCGTTGCTTCTCTCAAACCTTCTCTCACCTTTACTGGCTGTCCCAGTCTCACGGCTCTCACACCTAAGTGCAGTAATCCTTCCAACAAATTGTCCACAGCGACATTTGAATCCGCCACCGCTAGGATAGTACCCAAATCTTGCTGTGACCACGCCTCAATAATCCGTACTGCAGTGTGTGTTTTTCCCGTTCCGGGAGGGCCCTGTATTAGAGTCAGCCTCTGTTGTGTCGCTGCGAGGGCGGCTTCACGTTGTGGTTTATTCAACGAACTATCTAAGACAAAGCTCCTACCTCTAACCCCACCGAGTTGTGGGGGCAGTGAAGAAGTTCCTGATGGGTCATGTACAGAACCTAGAATCAAGTCTCTCATAGGAACCCCTCCTTCCTCCTGGAAGATTGAATTTAGAGAATCTCTCATTCTGTCATAAGCTATCCTATTAGCACCTCTGTCCATTCTCCATGTGTCCTTCCTGAGGTCAGAAGGGATCTCTTTGAGTACAACTCTGATAGAATCTCTTCGACGATCACTAACTATGGCCTCGATAGGCTTCTCTGAGAGAGGATCACCACGACTCAGCATTACAATATCTCCCTGCCTAAATCTATGCTGTCCAAGGTCAGATCTACTCTTACGCCTTAATTTGACTATTCGCTGGTCGAAAAGCCAGCCATCTGGTTTCGCAATTAAATCGAAAAGAGCCAATCCGTTTGAGACTAGTCTCTCTTTAGACCAGTCACGGAGTCTCTTTTCAGTAGCATGTAGCTCATCATCAAGCTCCCAGCGAATCAATTTCTGATAGAGCTCATGATGATCCTGACTCCTTTTGAATCGACCACGACGATCTTCAGAATCTCCCTCCACATGCTTCCGTAGCACTGGACCTTCATCACTATTGCCAGAGAATAATGACAAATTCCCACCGAGCATTATCGCCCATGTCCCCGTGAGGATTATACGATGGGTTTCGGGGAATGAGCAATAGGGACGGGATGCGTTAGTGTTTGATCGGTTCAAATTCAATAGAAAGCCAGTCGACAATACCATCGAGTGTCCCCTATGTCAAAAGAAGAATCCTGAGGATTCAGAGATCTGTTCAAGATGCTCCTACCAGCTGAAAATGGCATCGCATCAACAAGCAAATAATGTCGATAAGGAAGAAGCTACAGAACTTTTTGACGAATTACTCTCAGATTTTGAGGAGGACGAAGAAGAGGACATAGTGGACTGGTCCAGGACCACATTCACAATGGATGATGTAACAATAGATGTCAAACAGTATGGTAGCGATGATTCAGTAGTTACCAAGCAGAAACCCAGCTTCGCATTTACTGTTGACAAACCCGAACCAATCGAAGAGGAGGAATACGAGGATTACGAACTAACTCCCGACGACGCTCCTGAATTTGTTACGAAGTTCGAAATGCCAGAAGCCGAAGAAGAGGGACTGGAAGAGATACCATTACAACAAGTGGACTTGATTAAGCCAACCTCGGAATCATCAGAAGATGTAGAAATAGTCTCTGCCGAAGAAATACCAGAAACTGTTGAGGTCGAGAAAGAAGAAACGGTCCCCAGGACCGGTAAGGATATTGTTATCGATGAGGAGTTATCTGAGAATCCAGAGGTACTTCCTAGTCCCCCGACAGATCTCCCTCCTCTCAGAGAAGTGAAAATCGATCCGCCGATAGTTGATGATGACCAAGAGCCTATGCCCGTACCCCCTCCTCCAGATCTCTCAATGATCGACTCTAGGCCTGTTGCTGACTCTAAGATAGAGAATATTTGGCCATGGGCCCAGCAAGAAGAGTGGTCTGGAAGGGACGTAGCCCAGAAGGTGAAGTCCGCTATGGAAGCCGCGAAATCCAAAAATATCGCCCAGGCAACAGTCATCCTGGATGAGGTTGGCCCACATTTAGGTGACAGAACGAGGCTTGTCTATCCAATTGGTGCTCTCTTGCAGAGAATGGGAAGGGCCCAAGCTGTAGACAAATTGTTAGAAGCAGCACTCAGAGTATACCCTGAAGACGATGCAGTTTCTAGTGCCAAAGCAAAATTGAGACCATGACTCATCTCCGCAGAGATGATGCGATAGGCCCTTTTCCGATATGTTATGAGGCGTGCGACTAGCTCTATTAGAGTGGGCGAGGAACTCGTTCTCAGACCGGCATCCAATAAGAGATCTAAGGATCTTTTGGAGGCATTCGAGGAGACCTGGCCCGAAGTCAATAGAGCTATGCCTTGGATTAATCCAGACGCCGATCTGAAACAGCAAATATCTGAATTCCTATCAGAAACTGAGAGAATGGGGAGAGCAGGATTATTGCATCATTGGATAATGGTTAGGCCATGGGACGACTCTTTACTTGGGCTGATAGGTTTTGATCGTGTTACAAGATCAGGACAAGCAACATGGAACCTAGGCTACTGGGTTAGGAGCTCTGAGCAAAATCATGGTATTGCAAGCAAATCTATTGAAGCAGTATTGAGATGGATGGGAGAAGCCGAAGAGGTCTCAATAGAGCTCAAGGTCGATCCGCTTAACAAGGCTGGTAGAAGCACAGTAGCAAAGGTAGTTAGGAACTGGCACGGCAGGAGGTGTATCGATGGGGACTCATCGATTACGGTTGCAGGAGTTCGCACTATTCATGAGTGTCATGTTGTCACTGTAGGTCCAAAAGGGCCTATCAACTGAGCAAGTTATTATCGAACATTGAATAAACATCCAGTAGTCGGAAGTCTGCCCCAAAGGGGCAGGTGCTTTCATGACAGGTCCGAAACCACGCCAAAGCCTTCCTGATTTTGATCCTGAGGAGACAGACGAATGGTTAGAATCAATAAGGTCAGTTGTAGAGTCACACGGAGTTGAAAGAGCTCGTATGCTCCTACATGAACTGATGATAGAGGCAAAGGATCTCTCGATCCCGATTAACCCACCATCCAGAACTCCCTATCTGAATACCATCTCCTTAGACCAACAACCACCATATCCAGGTGACTTGGAAATTGAAAAAAAGATTCAGAATTCGATACTCTGGAATGCGGCTGTTGTAGTTTCTGATACTAACAGGAGAATAGACGGAATCGGAGGGCATATCTCTACCTATGCATCTAGCTCTACGCTCTATGAAGTTGGATTTAACCATATTTTCAGAGGAAAAGACTCCAATGGGATAGGCGATGCAATCTATATCCAAGGCCATGGAAGTCCCGGTATTTACGCACGGGCATTCCTTGAGGGCAGGATTTCTCGTGAGCAGATGATTAATTTCAGACAAGAGGTATTCAAAGATGGTCTTTCCTCATACCCTCATCCAAGGCTCATGCCAGAATTCTGGGAATATACTACCGTATCCATGGGACTGGGGCCACTAGCAGCTGTAATGCACGCAAGATTCTGGAAATATCTCCATCAGAGAGGGCTTGCGGATACTTCTCAGAGCCGCGTCTTTGCATTTCTGGGAGATGGAGAAATGGATGAGCCAGAATCTATAGCTTCAATAGCGATAGCTGGACGTGAAAATCTGGACAATCTGATTGTGGTCGTAAATTGTAATCTCCAAAGACTAGATGGCCCAGTTAGAGGAAATTCGAAAATTATTCAGGAACTAGAGGGGCTATATCGAGGAGCAGGCTGGACTGTGATCAAGGTCCTCTGGTCATCAGGATGGGATCGGATAATGAATGAAGACTCTATGGGGGTTGTATTATCTAGGATTGAGGCAATTAACGATGGCGACTGGCAGAGGATGGGTACTCTCCAGCCTTCAGAATTCAGAAAGGAATTCTTCTCTGGCAATGATCTAATTTCCTCCATCGGAGAATCACTATCTGATGCTGAGATAGAGGATATGCGTAGAGGGGGCCACGATCCAAGAAAGGTCTATGCCGCCTACAAATGTGCAGAAGCGGCCGAAGGACCCTCGGTAATCCTTTCTCATACTGTCAAAGGATGGGGAATAGACTCCTTCGAGGGAAGAAACTCATCACATCAAAAGAAGAAGATGGCTTTAGAGGACCTTATCGCATACCGGGACTCTTTGAAATTGCCAATAGATGATGAGACTCTAGAGAATGCGCCTCTTTATCACCCCGGGGAAGACTCAGATGAGATTGAGTATCTCAGAAGTAGAAGGGAGGCACTAGGTGGATATCTCCCATCTAGGAGGTCTCCCCAGGTCGACATCAAGGCTCCAGAGGAATCTACCTTCTCGGAGTTTGATGAAGGTACTAGGGAAGGCTTGCTAGTCTCAACTACAATGGTTTTTGTCAGACTATTAAGAAAACTATTGAAGTCTGATATGGGTTCAAGAGTCGTACCAATTATCCCTGATGAGGGTAGGACCTTTGGGATGGATCCTCTATTCAGTGAATTTGGTATTTTCTCTCAGTTTGGTCAGAACTATACTCCTGTAGACCATAAGATGCTCATGAATTACAAGGAATCAGAGTCAGGCCAGATTATTCAGGAGGGCATTGCTGAGGCCACATCTATGGCCACTTGGACTGCGGCGGCTACATCCTACTCTCACTCTGATTCCCCCACTCTTCCGTTCTACATCTTCTACTCCATGTTTGGATTTCAGAGAACTGCAGATCAGGTATGGGCAGCTGCGGACTCACGAGCCAGAGGATTTCTGATGGGCGCCACTGCTGGTAGGACCACACTGAACGGAGAGGGTCTACAGCATCAGGATGGACACAGCCTACTAATCGCCTCAGCCGTTCCAGGATGTCGTGCATGGGATCCCGCCTATGCTTACGAACTTGCCACAATTATCCGACACGGTATCAATGAGATGTGGGGAAATAACATGGATGTGATACACTATATCATGCTGTACAACGAGAATCAGCAACAGCCACCAAAGCCAGAGGGGGCAGATCATGGGATTATCAAAGGAGCTTACATGGTTCAGGAATCAGATGGTGATGACTCACCAGATGTTAGGATACTAGGATCAGGGCCAATCCTAAAGTATGCTCTGGAGGCAGCATCATTATTGCTATCCGAGCATGGAGTCTCGTCTGAGGTCTGGTCCGTGACTTCATATGGGGAACTGCGCAGAGAGGGATTAGATTCAGAGAGGCACAACAGACTTAACCCGCAGAATGAAATTACATCATACGTTGCAGATTGCTTTGGAGATAATACCCCCACTATTGCGGTCTCAGACTACATAGCAGCGATTCCTGAGATGATACAGAGATGGGTTGGAGGAACCTTTACCGTTCTAGGTACTGATGGATTTGGACGTTCTGATACGAGAGAAAATCTCAGGAGATTCTTCGAAATAGACACTGAGAGCATCATCATAGCTTCTCTCTCTGCACTGGAGAGAGCGGGGAAGATGCCAATCGGTACGGTCAAAGAGACATCAAAAAGAATGGGCATCAGCCCCAGAAGAGAGGACAAGGCGGAGTGATTTTGGGAAGGATCAGAAGTACTTTCAAACTCCTATCATGGTTATGGAGAAATAAGATTTTCATCGCCACAATTGGATCATTAATTGCTAAGTTAAGAAGAAAAAAGTAGATTTATTATCCCAGATTCCGGTTGTTCAGGGCATAATTATAGTCTAAAGCCTCCTTGATTGTCACCCAATCAGGAGTCGTCCCATCGATCCAATCGTATCTATGTCCAGGGATTAATCGCCAATCTTTTGGTAGACCCTCCAGAATTGATTTTGCCTTTCTAATACTCCTCCACTGTGCCTCTGGATCACTACCAGGTAAATCCACCCTTCCCATTCCATTGGTGAATAGTAAATCTCCGGCATGATATACACCATGTCCGTGAAATGTAACGTGCCCCGGAGCATGTCCCGGCGAGTGAGTGACGACGAGTGAGATAGAACCCAGTTTAAACTCGATAGAAGAATCAGGAGCATTTTTCCAAGTATTCGTGAAGTCTACATTCTTGAATACTGCATGACCAATTAGACTGAACACTCCGTTTGCCATCGTTCCACTAACTCTTGCATCCTCATGGCCCCAAACCTCCACATTTGGTGCGAGTGAAATCATTGATGAATATCCCTCAACATGGTCTCTGTGTGTATGCGTGTACAAAATATGGGTCGGACGGAGGCCCTCCTCTGCTAGCCCCTCCACCCATCTTTCAGAGTCAAAAGGATCAACAATAGCTACAATTCCATTTTTCTTATCTACGAACGCCGTATTCATGTTCATGTAGTCGCCCATCTGAGTTACCCATACCTCAACACCGCCATTTCCCACTTGCTTATCGAACTCCCCATCTGCTAGCATGCTTCACCGCAATCGGTCTTATCCAATAGGTATGGTGGAAGCATATTGGGGGCAGGGTTCAAAATCGCCCCTGCTTTACGAGGTACATGGCAAGAATGTCCGGTACAGGGACTCCACCAGTGAGGATGGTGACAGTAAACCCTCTTCAGAAGGGAAACTGATTCTCCGAGGATATCGAGGTGTGTAAATGTCATATAATCCTCACGATATTGAGAGTAAATGGCAACGAACATGGTCATTAGAAGGAATATTCGAAGTAGAAGTAGATCACTCCAAGCCCAAGTATTACTGTCTTGAGATGTTCCCTTACCCGTCTGGAAATATGCATATGGGACATGTTAGGAATTACTCAATCGGAGATGCGATGGCACGATTTCAAAGAATGAGAGGAAAGAACGTATTGTATCCAATGGGATACGACTCATTCGGGATGCCCGCCGAGAACGCGGCCAAAAAAGAATCTGGGCACCCTCACACAGTAACTGAGAGAAATATTGCGATGATTAGGACCGATCAAGAGCGTATGGGCTATTCTTACGATTGGCGTAGGATGTTTGCTACATCTACTCCCGAATATTATCACTGGAATCAGCATTTGTTCCTGAAATTCCACGAAGCGGGGCTTGTTGAGAGGAGATTCGCACCAGTTAATTGGTGTAACGACTGTGATACTGTACTTGCTAACGAGCAAGTAAAAAATAATCGATGTTGGAGATGCGGTCTGGAGGTCGTTCAGAAGGACATGGCTCAATGGTTTTTGAGAATGACAGAGTATGCAGATGAGCTACTGGATGAGTTAGATGATATTGAATTCCCAGAAAACGTCAAGACCATGCAAAGGAATTGGATAGGAAGATCGCAGGGAGCACATATCAATTTCAAAGTAGTAGGCTCAGAATCATCTATTGGGGCCTTCACTACTCGCCCAGACACTATTTTTGGAGTTACTTTCCTAACACTATCACCTGAACATCCTCTATGCAAAGAATTAGTTTCCGGTACGGATTATCATGATGATTGGGAGAAACTAAGGAACGAATGTGCAAGGATGACCGAGTTCGAGAGAATCAATATGCTGAAGGAGAAAAAAGGAGTTCCACTGGGACGCTTTGCTATCAATCCACTAAGTGGCGAGAAAGTTCCAATATATGCTGGAAACTTTGTAGTAGCTAGCTATGGAACGGGTGCCGTAATGGCAGTACCCGGGCACGATCAAAGGGACTATGACTTCGCCAAGAAATACGGACTTCCAATTAGGCCAGTATTGTCCAAGAAAAGAGGGGCTGAAGCGATTGAAGAGAATCCCGTATTCGATGGCTTGGGATGGATGGCTAACTCTAATTTAGAATCATTCGATGGCCTACACGGAAATGAAGCTAAGGAGGCAGTAATATCGGCTCTAGAGGCCAATGGAACAGGTTATGGAACGGTACAGTACAGACTGAAGGATTGGCTTCTGAGCCGTCAGAGATTCTGGGGAACCCCAATCCCCATGATTCATTGCGATGATTGCGGGGTTGTACCTGTCAGCTATGTTGATCTACCAGTCAAACTTCCACTCGATGTTAAATTCAGCTGGGAAAACAGTGGCAATCCACTGGAGGGCAATCAAGAATTCCTAAATGTGGAATGTCCTAAATGCGGAGGTAAAGCGAGGCGTGAGACAGATACAATGGATACTTTCTTTGACTCATCGTGGTATTTCTTGAGATTTGCAGATTCTAGTAATAGTTCGCAACCCTTCGATTTGGACAAAGTGAATTATTGGTTAGATGGAGGAGTAGATCTCTACATCGGAGGAATAGAGCATGCTGTTATGCATCTCTTGTATGCTCGGTTCTTTACTAAGGCTACAAGAGACCTAGGAATGAACTCGGTGGGTGAGCCATTCGGACGGTTGGTATGTCAGGGTATGTTGAATGCTCCTGCTCCTTTCTGTGTAGAGTGTAACACTGAGTACCATGTAGAAAATTTTGGAGCAGACTGTCCCAATTGTGGTGCCGGTCTGACAACCCGTTCTGTCAAAATGGGAAAATCACTTGGTAATACTGTCAGTCCAGGAGAGATGGTTACTAAGTTTGGAGCTGACACAGTGAGGCTCTTCATCCTCTTTGGGGCAAATCCAGAGGCTGGAATGGACTGGTCAGATACCGCATTAGAGTCTAGCTCACGGCAGATGAACCAAATTTTCGAGGCATTCAAATCTTTGGAGAGTGCATCTCCCAATCCGAAGGACATCGACTCTTGGCTACTAGCAAGAGCACTTGATAATCAAACTAGGTGGATTAACGCGATGGAAAGTGTTAGTCTAAGAGAAGGAGTAATGATTAGTCATTATGAAATGCTATCAGACTGGCAATGGTACAGGAGAAGAGGTGGATTAGATAGGGAGACAATCCAGAGATTCCTATGTATCTGGTCAGAGATGTTAGCCCCAGCTACTCCTCATATTGCTGAGGAATTCTGGTCTTTACTAGGAGGAACGGGCCTTCTAGCTAGTAACACACTGTCAGATCTTTCAGATCTTTCAAATTCAGACTGGTCAATGATACTGGCTCGTGAAGACTATCTAAGAGAGTTTATCGATACTGCAAGAAATCTCAGATCGCTGGCAGAAAAACACTCTAACTCAACACTATCCAGAGTAGTGGTCCAGGTAGCTAGTAAATGGAAATCAGAACTTGCCAGCGATGCCATTAATCTGGCTTCTACAGATTTTGATTTCAAAAGCCAGGGCCAAGAGTATATACGAAAACATCCAATATTCGAGAATGAAACTATGCGAGGAGAAATATTTCAGTTATGGATGACTCTAACAACAGGCTCCAAAAAGAAGAGGGGCAGGATACATACTTGGTCAAACTCTCAGAAGACTCTCTTGCTCAATTACCTGGATGAGGTAGAAATAATTCATCAGAATTCTGAATTCTTAGCCATGGCATTGGATATAGAATCGATTACATCATATTATGTTGGAGATGGTGAAGATGTTGCTGGAAAGGCCAGAGTTGCCTTCCCTCTTGAGCCTGGAATAGCCTTCCTCTGATGCTACAAAACCACTGACTAAACACGCGGTGGGTTCATGGAGCTGACTGCTCTCGGAGTTTCGTTGAGCGAAGAAAAAAGAGAAAGAAAGAGCCGTGGCCGACGTAGGCCCAAGAATCGTTTTGAGGGAAGACGAAGCAATAGTCCTCCTAAGAGAGACGATCAGACCGAGTCCATCAAGAGGGCCTTGGCTAGATTTTCAGTAGTTCCAAAGCCGATGGGATTCCCTTTAGAGATAGATCCCCCTCCAAGAACAATAGACGTGAATTGGGAACTCAATGCAGTTTCCAAAAACACTCAGAAAAAGGCAGGTGAGATTGTGATGAGGAGAGGAGAATTCGGATTTCTCCCCCAAGAGAGAGTGGATGAGATTGCATCACAGTTAGATGGACTGTCTATATCTCTCGAGCAGGCATTATCCCTTCGGAATGCTTTGAATCAAGAGAAGAG
>DALC01000032.1:668-13679 GCA_002499325.1 Euryarchaeota archaeon UBA538 | reverse complement strand
GAAGATGTGATATCACTTTCTAAGAGGTTTGACGCACCTCCGGTAAATACCTTCAGGGCCATTTTATCAGGTAGAGGATGGGGTAAGAACAGGATAAAGGAGTTCTTGAAGCAACCTTCAAAGATGGACGACAGAGATAGGGAACAGTTCGAACTAGCAGAATCATTGGACAGAGTAAGCTCGGTTAATCAGGATGAGACCCACAAAGCATCAATGGTCTTCGAAGACGTCCTCTACTTATTCTTCGACTCCATTGGCGTTAGGTACAGAACTCAAGAGGACCTGATGGCAGAACAGAAAAAAACAGAAGGAAGAGCAGTGATTACTCCAGATCTATTGATGATTGATGACGTAAGAATAAACGGAGTCCCGTGTGCGTGGATAGACGCCAAACATTTCTTTGGAGCAGACCTGAAATTTCCTCGAAAGAAAACACAGAAACAAGTCGATCGCTATGTCGCGGAGTATGGTCATGGGGCCATTGTATACAGGCATGGATTTTGTGACGGCCTGGTCATCAATGGAGCTGAGCAGTTGGATGCAAGTCCACTGGATTTGACACTTTTAGATAAGTTTCATGAAGAATCCAGTTCCTAGATATCCCCAATTCTCGTAAGGATACTTTCCAATCCGTGTTTATCTAGTAGACTTCTGACTTGATTCACTCCGACTAGTCCGGATTCGAGACTGCTGGGTACAATTGCCACACTAGTTCCCAACATGCAGAGTAGTGCAACACCGCTATGGCCCATTCCTCCATCGATCATTGCCTCCTCGCACTTTCTTAGTACCTCAGAACGAGAATTCTCTTCGGAAAGCCCACTCTCCAAAGAGAATTTTCTAGAACTAACCAGAACATCACTCCATCTGGACTCATTCCACCTTTTTTCAGACAGATTCTCGAGATTCTTAGTCCCGGCAGATGAAATCAATCCCCTCCACTCTGGATTATCGATATACGATGAGGTGTGCCTACCCCCCTCGCCATTCCAAACCAGTATTATCTCAGCCTCAGCAGTCCAACCCTCCGATTTACCAGGTCCGTTTTCTAGGTGATCACCACTAAACGGAGAACCAGGAATTTTCCTTATCTCCACTCCTCCGGCTGATAATGCGGTTACATCTCCTAAACCACTGGATCTTTTACGATCTACTAGATGAGCGATCAGTAGAGAACGTCTGTGCCCCTCTTCGTAAGGTATCCCAATCGCCCTCTGAATTGAATTACAAAAGGAAACCGAACCCGCGGCAGACATTCCAAACCCCTGACCAGTTGGTAAACCCAGTTTGACATTAGCCTCCCAGTCATACTCCATGACCTCGGGAACTCCTTCAGAGAGTAAACTCAAGGATTCCATATACAATCCAGAATCACCAATATGGTCAGTGAAGAAGACGTCAAGATTGCCCTTCCCTTCTCTTCCCCTACAAATAATCTCTACACCATCCTCCAGACATATTCCAACACCCCTGCTTCCTTGATTAACAGGATCAAGATCGCTATCTTCAATGGTGAATATCAGAGTGACATGTCCGCCACAATATCCTCGTCCAAGCAACCCCGGCACGAATGTTCCGTATGCTACAGGGAATTAATATATCCCGCTCAGAGAACAGCCTTGAGGTCGTCGTCGATACCGCCAAACCTAGCAGTAAGTTCTGAAACAGCCTTTTCAAAGGCAACTTTAGGACTCATTGATCCATCGGTCTCGAAGGACAGTATGAACTCATTGGGAACGTCTTCCAAAACTACAGCTTCCTTGAACTCTCTGGACTCCTCGGTCCCAGAGCCAACGTGATTCAAATCTTTTCTTAGCAAATCAACTTTATCGACGTCTTCCAGTCTCCCATCCTTGTTGAAATCTTTAGCTTTGATGTTAAGTCCTAAGTCCCAGAGAATCTTTGCCCTGGACTTTGTGTTGATAACTCCAATCTGTCTTGGATTGAAGTTCACACCGCAAACAGGTGACCACTTCACGTGGTCCCTACCTCTTCCCATGATAGCAGTGGCTGAAAACTCAATAATCTGACCTTGGAATAGCTTAGTTATTGGTATAGATTGGTACTTCTCGGGAATGAAACCCTCCTCTTCTCCTAGAAAGTTAAGATCACCAGCTGTTACCCATACCCCTTCTTTAGAACCCTTCTTCTGACAATAGTATAGCATCGTACAAAGGGCACATCCTCTGTCTTCTTCTACCATATCTGCACAGTTTGGGCACTCATCCTGAAAGTAGTACTGTTCGTGGTTTGTAGGGATAGGAATCATTGCAAGCCTCTGTGCAATAACCTCATCTGGAAGCGGCCCGTCAGTCTCCCATACTTCTCCGTCCTCTTCCACAGTCTTCTTGATGAAGCTCACAGTCTCGATAGCCATTTTTGGAGTATCCGACATCAACGTCCTCCTTATCGAGTTAACAAAAGCTCGATCTGTATCCTTCAAAAGAATCCTGATTTTCTCATCGTCCTCATAGAGAATTTCTGCATTAACCATATTTTTACACCTCAAACACGCCTTCCACGGCGTCCTCCCTTAGATTTTGTACCATCGGTTGGTATGGGAGTCACATCTTCTATTCTAGTAACCTGCATTCCTGCTCTTGTTAATGCCCTGATTGCTGAGGTAGCACCTGGAGCGCTGTGAGATTTATTTCCCCCAGCTCCTCTGTACTTTACAATAACCTGGTTGAAATCTTTCTCCGCAAGCATCTCAGCCATTCTTTCAGCCGCTCTCATGGATGCGAATGAACTAGATTTCTCAGAACCGCCCTTGGTTACCATACCTCCTGATACCTTACATATAGTCTCGGAACCAGTGAGATCAGTAGCAGTCATCAACACATTATTGTGTGTTGTGAAAATATGCAGTATGGCCTTGTGGGGCATCAATTATCACCTTCTGGAATAGTGTCCTCTACAGTAGGGGCAGTCGCCTCTCCAGCTTTGATATCCTCAACGAAGGTATCTGCAACCTTCACTGGTCCGCCGACAGTGTCCGCTTCTTCATCGGATGCGTCAATGGTAGCCCTGATTTTTTCTAACTCCTGCCTGAAGGGATGATCGGGATTCTCGTACTTGGAACCTGAAGTGTACCTGAGCATCTCTTCCTCTTCTCTGAGAACGTGATATCCGGGCACCGTCATCTTCTGATTCCCGATTGATATGTGTCCGTGGACTATCAGATTTCTGGCCGCTCTCATGGATGGTGCTAGCCCTTTGTAGTAAACTTGTGACTGAAGCCTTCTGGCTAGCATCAGCTCTACATCGATCTGCAGAACGCTATCTAAGATTGAGCCTTCTGAAAGCAGTCCCTTTCTGGTTAGGGAAGCGAGCAAGTCATCCTTCTCTCGGGCGTAGTGGCCTTCGGATGTGTCAACTCTACCTATTAGCTTCATAGCTTGATTTCGATGTCTTCTCAGGGCGGATTTCTCTCTCCAAATCTCCCTCATCCCCCCAATCTTCTTGAGGCCATACTTTGCTTTCAGAGCGTGCTCTTCCTCTATTCTTGCTTGTTTCCATGGATGAGTTGGTGTCTGAGTCTTAGGTCTTGCAAATTTTGGATCGCCCATCTGATCACCTCATTTTTTCCTCTGGACACCAAGAGCAGAGCCCTTTCGGCCGTTACTTCTAAGTCGCTGTCCTCTAACCTTGTGACCGCTTCTGTGCCTCATGCCTCGATAAGTCTTGATACCAGCCATCCTTGCAACATCATCATCTCTAGTCATCTTAACTTCCAGAGCTACGATGTGAGCATCTTCATTGGTTTCTAGATCTCGTTGCCTGTTCATTAGCCACCAAGGCATCTCGGTAGCGTAAGTTCCAATGGAGTCTCTGAGCTTATCCTGCTCTTCATCACTGAGATGCCCTCCTAGCTTGCTTCCATCTACTCCAGAGAGTCTACAGATCATCTCTGCAGTCCTCATCCCTATTCCCTTGATAGAGCATAGTCCGACGGATATTTTACGCAGACCATCTACGTCTGTATCTGCTATTCTGATGATGTATGAGAAGTCGTCTCCCAGCTGTGTCTCATCTGTTCCTGTCATATACGGTCCTCCCGCGTTCACCGGTCACCCAGTGGCTGTTAAGCATCCGGGCGACCAACCATCCCTATTTGAATGGATTGGAAAGCCCGAAGGGACTATTCCTCCATGCAAACAACATACATGGTGTAATCGCCCGTGTCTCTCGATAGTTCAATATCCACCATGAACGATCTCGCACCTTCAATCTCTCTCATGGCCTTGTGAAGACGTCTCTGCAGCTTCGGATGGATTTCTGGGTCTAGTGAGCATCTCAAAGTTAAACTGCCTATTTCTAACCTGGCGAGCGATGATGCAGTTTGTGATATCGTATGAATTTCAGGAGGGGAAAGCCTGTGTTGCACAACACGACCACTTGAAATTACGAAGCCATTCACCTCATGGTCATCATTTAGTGGGTCCGTATGGATAAGCAAGGGCCTCCTCCCCTCAGTTCTAATCCACGAGAACCCACTTCCATCTGGTATTGCCTTTGAAATCCACTCATCCTGCAAACCACTCTCCAAAACCACCGGATCGACTATTGTAATCCAGGAATCAAATGGAGGAGGCTCACTAAGCCTGACTCTTGAAACACCTGTGCCCTCTCCCTCAATCGATGACATTATTCTCTTAGTCCCCATCCTGATACACCTCCTAGAGTTATCGGATGATAGCGAACCGATCCACATCGAAAGCCTATCCACTCTCCCCCCTCCCCTGCTCATCCACTCCCAGGTTCTTCCACATCCTGGGTATATCCTTTCCACAATCTCATCTATCATGGATCGTTGTTCTTCATCTAGCCTCGGAGAAAGGTCGAGAAGGATACACGGACCGTCCGGCCCCAACTCCAGATACTTCTTCCATGACGATAGCAGGGGCCCAATACTGGGTTTCATCTCATCAATATGATGATTCTGTGCATCTCTGGGCCTGGCGGGATCTAAGTGTAGCATTGCAACAGGGGGATGAGCTCTTGTTCCCGCCTCTCTCAGACTCGACCAGAACTCAGTCATGACGCCTTCTGAATCTGTACTGTCTCCGATAATTACTCTGTCCATGGTTCTCTGAATATCGTCTTTTTCTGCCACAGCAAACATATTCGCAGCACAAAGAACCGCGGCATTTCCATCTATCTCAACCCCAAGAGAAGGTCTTTTCAGGATATTTGAGTAAGCAATGAGCTGTATGCCCGATCCGGCAGCCGCATCTAGAATAATCCCTGGTCCCAGTGTATGCGGATCTATTTGTCCAGCGCGTGCCAGAGCAACACCCCAAGGAGTAGATAGCCTGCGCATTTGCTCAGTCATGTGAAATGATGGCTCACCTTTCCTCGCGGATTTAGCGGCTACTCTCTTATCCGCCTCCTTGGTCACCGAAGAGGAGGGTCTTACGGATGCATGTGAACTATCTTCTGACATGTTTCGTCCCCGATATTCTACCCTGAAAGAGGTGCCCTTTCTAGATTAACCTCAAATCTCAACCAAACATCCTGTAGCTCGTGTCCATCACTATTGCCATAGCCTATTGGTGGAGGAAGCAGGGTGATATGGCTGGTACCACTCTGTACTCCAGGTATCAGCCCCCTGTCATCATCAATATCTAGTCCTATCGTAGACCATCCAAATCCCTCAATTGACATCCATGGATCACCTGCATTCTCGGTCCATGTCCCACTATCTAGCTCCTCTCCCGTGTCCGCATTCCAGACCGTATACTCGACCTCTACCCTGTCTCCTTCCTCGATATGAATAGTCCTGGTTTCAGCCCCCTGGAAAATAGTAGCATCCAATCTCACCTCTGCAGATATCAGAGAAACATGAGAAGCGATGACCGTTATCTCTCCTTCGGAGACATCTTCAGTCAGAAAAACCTCCAGAATTACAGAATCTCCACTTGGCATCTCATTGATGAGATACTGCGTGTCGTCCGTCTCCGAGAAAAGAACATCGGCGCCAGCTATTTCCAGTAGCAAATCTAGAGTCTGATTGCCCCTGTTGTAAACTACAATCGAGGCTGTATCGCCCTGTCCCTGATGCTCCCAATCGCACCTTAATTCGCCCGGATAAAGGAATAGATCATCCTGAGAAGATAGATTCTCAGGCCATGTCCAATCGCCCTCTCGAGAATCGCACGTGTCAAACAACATATCAACCTCCCAAGCCCATCTTCCATCCATTTCAATCATCGACTCATCAACAGATTCGAATGACTCTTCCAGGTTATTCAAAAATTTATTAGCATCTAGGCCAATCCATATCGATGAAAGAAGAATCACGATTATAGTTGAAACTGAAAGTAGGATTGAGATCCTCGGAACCACCATTTCATTGATGCCCAGAGGGACTGGCGGATGCTCAACTTCATCGGGAGTATCCGATATCCAAGACCTCGTCACGAATCTTTTGCCAAGCCCGACCATCATCAACGTTGGCCCAGTTTGATCTCCTTTACTCTGATTATCTCACCATCAGCTATTCACCATGGACTCTTCGTTTCTGAGTCCAAGCCATGAGACAATTCCAAGCTCCAGTGCAACTACTGAAAGACCAATTAAGAGAATCTGGGGCTGGAAAATTACTCCTCCATAGAAAACTATTGAGAATAAAACTGCACACAAGAGATCTACAAGGCCCCAAGCCCTCATTGATTTCCTCAATTGAAGAATACCAGTCACCCACACAGTTGTTGACAGAATTATCAAGAAAATCGGAATAAACATAGATAAACCGCTGATGAGTAATCCTAGGATTAGAAATAAATGGGAATTTACAGCCAACATCATCGACCAACGTTCCCCATTCATTGGAATAGTACAGATAAGCAATATCACCAGAGTCATACCGATAATACTGTATAGATCTCCAACTATCCCGGTAAATCCTTCGAACCAATTCTCAATCGAGACTATAGCCAATGCAATTGATAAAATTCCCATTCCTACCGCATTAGATTGATTTCTGGCCCATCCACTTCTGAGTGTTGTAATTATCACTATGATGGACGCAAAACCAACAGATAAGATTGCTACTGATATCCCTCGGAGGCCCAGTGAGAAGCCACTCTCAGACTCTCCCCTCTTGGAAGCTCTCAAGTTACCAATCCAGAAACTTGTTACAACCAAACTAACCAAGCAAATTTCTAGAGCCATAAGAGGACCCTTCCATTCCAATATATCCCCAGAGAATGGATCGATGCTCAAAGGCCATGGCATAGACTCGTACAATACCGCACCGAGAATCCTATCCGCCAGAAGTGGGTAGATTATCCAATCAATAGCAATTGGGATTCTATCTAACATGTTATCTTGCTGGTATAGCGAAATTAAAGATAGCTCTACGACCAAAACCACCAGCACCCCCATGCTACTTAGATTCTGGTTGCTAGCTCCGGGTCCAAGTAAGGAGAAAATATGAATTATCACAAGTCCTGATATTGCCAATGCAATTGGCATTTCAATACCAAAAACATGTGGTAGATCAAGCTCTAATTGCCTCGTACGGAATCTCGCGACAGCGATCAGTAAAGTAACAAACGCTCCAACCACAAGGAGAAGTATAGGATTGGGTCCAGAAGTGAAGCCTATCACTAGACTAGTCGCAAAGACCAGCGCCATGACTGCTATTACTATTACAGGACGATGACTAACATCCGAGATGTATAGCTCCTCGACATCATCTGTTTGAGACTTCTCCCGACTCTTCTTCCTTGATGATAGCATCTCTGCTTCTCTTGCATCGTATGTTCGTAATTCTCCCTCATCAAGGACCTTCGATTTTTTCTCCAAAGCTAGAGCTCTCCTAGAGCTCATCTTTGTCACTGTCTGGAGCTCTCTGCGTAACTCTCCTCTTGCTACCAGCCATACGGTAGCTATCATGAACATACTAACTGACAAAGACAATGATAGTTGATTTCCCTCTGTATACGCTACTGCAATACAAATCGACATCAGCCACAAAGATGACATTGCTGGCTTGAGTAAATCCTCAATCTCACCAGCCTTGGGAAGATAAACAGCAAGCAAAATCGCCGTACTTGATATCGCAATCACAGATGACTCAATCTCTGGTAAGTAAGAGAAATCTTCCAGGATCATAGTTATGTTCCTGTCAGGAATAAGGAGGAGAAGCGGGACTCCCATTACTCCCATCGAAGTCGTGTAGAAGCCCTCGTCTTCTCTATTCGACAGAAGGATGGAAACCAGTATTATACAGATCAATAGAGATAGATATTCTCCCATTCCATGCCTCCATTGTACAATCAGACCAGAGAGCAGGATAATTCCCACCATTAGACTCATTTCGCCAACTCTGACACCTCTAAGATGCGCCAACAGGTGAAGTCCCCACAACAGTCCTAAAACTAACAGTATAGTTGGCGATGTGAACGCTCCAAATTGAGCCATAAATAATATTGAAGCCATCGGTAGCCAAAGCCCCAGGCTCCATAGTTGAAGAGCACCAGAATCTCTTATCGAGGCTGAAATCTCAGAAATTCCCAGAAACTTAGAGGCCAGATTGACATCCGATTTACCCATTTTCTCATTGACTACTGCTATCATCACTGAACATGTAATGAGATACCCAGCCAGTGGAAGCGAATCAACATGAATTATGCTCCCTGGGTCATCAAAGTTATTTGACATCAATAGGGTCCTCAATGTCTCCTGCACTAACTGCTCTACTATGACCCAGGACCATGGTAGAAGAACAGTGACTCCAGCTAAGGAGGGAGACTTTCTTTTGATGGCAAGCACCCCACTCCCGATGTGAAGAAGCGATAGCATAGACAGAAGAAGGACCCCACCGTCACCCCCTGCCTCATTGGATTCTGATGGTACTAGGATCACCAGCAGAGTAAGCACCGCAACAGTCCCCAGCCATAGCACCCTGTCCGAAACACTGTCCTGGTCCCTTAAGATCACGAAACCAACCGTCGCCGAACCAAATATTGTGAATATAGTATACTCTGAAAAACCGATTGATGATGCAACCTCATGGCCAAATAAAAGACCAATCAACAGGATAATGGCCATCAACATCAGAGGTACTGAAACCCTCCTCCAGGAAACTCCCCTAACAACAAGGTATGAGCCCGAAAACGCCCCACATAGAACTGTTACCATTCCTAAGGCATACCCGACATCTCCTCTATTCGCCGCAACAGCCAGAAGGGCACCCAACAGGCCAAGTGAGACTGAAACTCCCCAGAGACCGGGTTTCCCAAGACCCAGTATCTTCATTCCCTTAGAGAACCAATTAGCCTCTCTGGCGAAACTAGTTGCCATACCCGCATTCAAACTGGTTACCCCCATCATAAGAACAAATAGAAGTAAGGGCCTATCCAAAGCCAAGACCTTCAATTCTCCAATTTCAAATCCACCAGTGATGGCATGCATCCCTATCCATAAGTTCGAGGACGCGATTCCAAGTGCTGCAAGATTACCTGACTTTCGGTGTGTAGCGAGTAAATGCATTAGGACAGTAGAAACTAGAATCATAATAGCGACACCTTCCTGTCCGTACAACGAGCCCGCAGTAGACCCAACAGCGAGAAGAACCAGAGTCGACTGAGCAGCTATAGCATCGTGATTGTACCTGTATGAGAGTAATATATTCAGACCTACGGTAATCAACAAGAGTGCTCCCAATCCTTCTACGCCGATGATCCCCCATCTCTGTAACTCAATTGATAAACCATACAGAACCTTCATCGAGATAATTACCCAAGTTACTCCAAGAATCCTCAAACGTTCGTCTTTTGACCATCTCTCTCCGAAGAGGAACCCAATTGAGGAAAGTAGCAGCAGAGAAACCGTGGCAACTAGAGGCTCAAACACGAAACCAATCTGGAAGCCTATGGCACTGTAAACCAAAATCATTGAACCCATTAAGATCCAGTTAATACCTCTCTCTCCCTCTGTTGCAATTTCAGTAACTATATCACTCTCAGGGGCTGTTTTCACAGTACCGTCCCTTTCCACGCCTCCAAGTGCTTTATCTTGAACGAACGGATCAAAGACATCTCCGATAGCATCGTCAACATCCTTACGATCATCTCCGGGCTCTTTCGATTCTATGAACTTAGAACCATCGACTAGGTCCCCCAAATCTAACTTGTCACTAATTCTGAATGCTCTCTCGCGGATGATATCATCGTCCGAGGGGCCATCCACCATCGGCCCGCGTAGAGCATGTGAGCGATAATCGCATCCCCGATATGGGAGCATTGAACCGGCTTCTCAAAGAAGCCACTACTTCCGCAACCCTTGAAGGCAGATGTCCTAGTCGAAGAGCATGGAGGACCGAACTATATCGGACTCCAGCTCTGCTCTTCTAACTAAGTTAGCGGACCATGGACTGAGTCCCAGTGGCAGGGTACATTGGAACCTCGGTTGGGAGGAGCTGCATGAACTAGCTGTCTCTAGGAATGAGGCAAAGCTCACCTCACACGGAGTACTCTTGACAACAACCGGGGAGAGGACTGGTAGGTCGCCCAACGATCGTTTCATTGTCGAGGAAACCGGTCTAGCAGACGAGGTATGGTGGGGGGATGTCAATAGACCAATATCTGCTGATAAATTCGAGAGACTCCTTGAGAAGACCAGGAAGCACCTAGACAGGACTGAGGATTTATTCGTCAAAGACGCTTTCTGTGGAGCGGACACGAGACACAGGATGCCAGTCAGACTAGTCACTGAGAACGCGTGGCATGCGGCTTTCATGCACAACATGTTCGTGAGAGCTTCCCAAGATGAACTAGAAAGGCACTCCCCCGAATACACTATTCTTCACGCCCCCTCTCTCAGAGCTAGTCCGATCAAGGATGGCACTAACTCAGGTGTCTTCGTAATTCTCGCCCTAGATAGGGGACTAGTAATCATCGGTGGGACCCAATACGCAGGTGAGATAAAGAAGGCTATATTCACCATAATGAACCATTTACTACCAGAGAAAGGACTTCTTCCTATGCACTGCTCAGCAAATACTGACGGTCACAACTCTGCCCTATTCTTCGGGCTCTCAGGAACTGGCAAGACTACGCTGTCCGCTGATCCGGATAGGGCATTGGTAGGTGATGATGAACACGGGTGGTCAGAAGACGGAGTTTTCAACTTTGAAGGAGGATGCTATGCCAAGCTGATAAACCTCTCTGAGATGGACGAACCCGCGATATTTGCAACTACCAGAATGAAGGGTACCATACTCGAGAACGTTGTCCTGAATGCTGATGGGACCCCAGATTTCACCAACGACTCTCTTACTCAGAATACGAGAGGGTCATACTCGATAGAGGCCATAGAAAACAGGACTCCCGACTCCATGGCAGGCAATCCGAAGAATGTAGTCTTCCTTACTTGTGACGCCTTTGGGGTTCTCCCCCCACTTTCCAGACTCACCCCTGAGCAGGCCGCATATCACTTCATCTCAGGATATACAGCCAAAGTAGCCGGAACTGAGATTGGCATTACTGAGCCCCAGGCAACCTTCTCGACATGCTTTGGCGCTCCATTCATGCCAAGGCACCCCTCGATATATGCAGACCTACTATCGAAGAAGATAAGAGAGAATGATGCTAAGTGTTGGCTCATCAATACCGGGTGGGTAGCAGGGGGCTACGGAGATAGTAGCAGGATCAAAATAAAGTGGACCAGGGCATTGTTAAACGCTGCACTGAGTGGAGATCTGGATGATGTTGTCTTCGTCAAGGATCAGAGGTTCGGTTTCTCTGTCCCAACAACCTGCGAAGGAGTTCCAGACAGCATACTACAACCTCGCCAAACATGGAACGACAAAAAGAAATTTGACAATGTGGCCGATCTCTTAGCTCGTATGTTCATAGAAAATTTTGAGCAGTACAAGGATGGGTGTAGTGACGAAGTCATGTCTTCATCTCCAATCGTATTAGGATAAAGAAGACGAGCCACATCAGCTCAGATGACTAACAGCAATCCTCATCCTTCATTGGAGCACTAACGAAAGATACCTTATCGACGTTGGATGTATTCTGAAGTTGTTCATACACTCCTCTGACACTTTCCGCATCACCCTTTACGTGGACTACGTCAACGCAAGAGTGACATGAGTGACCAAGTCTACTACTATGGTGATACGCCGCAACTTCGATATTTTCCGTCCTACTGACCATCAACTTCTGTTCGGCTTTTTCCTGATAGTGAACTATCAAATGTCCCTCAACAATCATGTCTCCCCGCATATTCATCAGATCACCCTTCTGTTGTATCTCTGCGAAGAACATTGTAGCATCTCGAAGGAAACTACTTCTGTTGGTATATCCAGACTTCCCAATCAGATTCTCGAAACTGTCTGCGAAATCGTTATCGGCACTGAATGAGATAATCCTACTCATACTATTACCGAGCGTGGAAGTATTAATAATAATTTTCAATATTGTAATTATTAGTTTTAATTAAATATATATTAGTGACCGGAGGGTCATGAAGAGTGTAACGTACAGGTCTGTACTACTGAGTGTGCTAATGATTACGTCGAGTCTAGCTGGATGTCTAGGAGACGGGGCAGATGATGCCGACGACACCGATGTCGTGGATCCCATAGTAGTGGATCCTGATACTTCATTTGGTAGTGTCATGGTCTCCACTTACCACGTTGGTGAGCTTGTCAAGGCTGTAGCTGGCGACCATGTTGATTTGCATTACATGAGCCAGGACAACATCCCAGTGCATGACTACGATCCTTCAGCGGCTGATTTGCTTAGATTGCAAGAGGCAGATGTTTTCTTCTACCACGGCCTCGGTCTCGAGCCTTGGGTACCCGGTATGCTTGAGGGACTCGGAGCTGATGCACCTCCTTCATTCATGACACACACGATGCCCTCGGGCGAAGCCACTCTAGATTACCAATCAATCCTAGTCTCAAACCTGTGCGAATTGGTTGATGAGGGACCGTTCGAGAGGACAATACTCGGTGTGATGCCTGAGGACCACGATGACCACGATGACCAC
>DALC01000032.1:0-354 GCA_002499325.1 Euryarchaeota archaeon UBA538 | reverse complement strand
CACGATGACCACGATGACCACGACCATGGTGGTCAGGGTGACGGTGGCGATGGTGGTATGCAGACCACGGCCGGTCACGGTGACCACTCAGAGGATGGCGACGACCATGACGACCACGACGACCATGGCGATCACGATGACCACGGTCACGCTGAGGCGGAGATAACAATCGTAAATCCTGAGTCATGCCCTGCAGAAACCACAATCCAGGTATTTCACATGGAGGCCGGTGAGCACATTCTCGAGTTCGAGTCCGAGGATGGGGAGGATTTCAACATGGCAGTCCTCAAGATGCCAGGAGGCCACGCACACCACCACCATGCCCATGGTGGCCCATTTGAGTGGGCTGGAATA
>DALC01000039.1:13588-15678 GCA_002499325.1 Euryarchaeota archaeon UBA538 | reverse complement strand
TCAGCTTCGGTTGTAATGGGAGCTTGGGATTATGGAATAGATGAGATTTCCTCGGGGGGCGACTGGAGCAGAGGTGGACTGTTTGGCGAGGAGAGTGGTTTCCTCCATCTTGAAGAATGGTCGTTAATGTTGAGCTTGCTAACAATGATGGCCTGGGCATCGGCCTTGGTACTGATGTGGGCCAGATATCCGATAATGAGAGAGAATCTGGTCTTCCTTGTGGTTGCATCATTCTCTGTCCAGTTAGGGCATATCTACTCCCACTCGGGCTCTCCAGACTTCCCCTCTGGTTCGGGGATATCAGATTTTGGAGGAGTAGCCTTGGGGAATCTCGTCATGATTTTCTTAGCTGTTTTTGTTGTCCACAGAGCTGTCACTGAAACTAGGGACATTCATGTCGAAGAGAAGCACTCGCATCCGGATCCCAGGCTGGTTGAAAAGGCATGGAAAGACCATCGCCTTGATGCTTGGAGCGCTAGCCTTGTCATTTGGGTTTTAATGATCAATATCATGTCATGGTCTGGATCTCATGCCATTTCTCAAAGGCCACCATTCGAGGATGAAATACTAGGAATATCTCTATTATATGTCACCTCAGGAATAGTATCTTTCTTCTTACTGATGCACATTGTTTGGTATCCTCATTTCATGCTGGGGGGTGGAGATCACACCATCCAGTCATCAAGGGCCAGAGAGGTCGCAGGGGTTTCGCTGGCCTCTAGAGAAGAGACCTTGCAAGGACTTTGTCCTGTGTGCGGTGCTGAAACTCCCGTCATCAAAAAGCCCAATGGCAAGATAGAGGTCCATTGCTCTGACTCAGAATGCACTGGATGGGGTGTGCCTGGTGAGCCATGTTCTTCGTGCGCCAGAATTCTACCACTCCGTCTTAAGTGTGAAAAATGTGGAAGTAGCTCTTCTGCCACTAGTCACTTCGTCAAGACGGATGCTTGGTAATAGAATATGCCAGAGTGAATATTATGTCTGATGAAGAAATTAAGGAAGACGAGTCATTTATTGACAATTCTTCTCTGAATTTATTGATTAAGGTCACCTCTTCGCTGGTAGTTCTACTCAGTGTATTGATAATTTCTCTGTGGGCTGTATATCAAACCGCAGATGTCACATTCGGTGGCCCTCCCAGTTCACTAGAACTATGGGAGGACGAATACAGGGAGATGACAGGGCTGGACAGGGTTGATGGTTTCGAAGGAAGTGGAGTGAAAATCTGCGTTGTTGATACTGGAATAGATATTAGCCACCCTGATCTAGAATTTGCCAATGTGATTGGTTGGAATGATCTTATTTCTGGTTCTGATTCCCCATATGATGATGAAGGCCATGGAACCGCCATGGTAGGAATTATTGCTTCAAAGGGCGGATTAAATGGAGTTTCTCCAGAAGCTGATTTACTAATTGCTAAGGCCATTTCAGATGATGGGTCTGGAACTGATTCGACTATTGCAGATGCGGTGGATTGGTGCGTAGATGAAGGCGCAGATATCATTTCTCTTAGCTTAGGTGGGAGTCAGGGATTTGGTTCTGGATTCTTCACTACGGACCAATTAGAGGAATCTGTACAAGAAGCGATAGATTTGGGCGTTTATGTTGTGGCGGCTGCTGGAAATGATGGTGAAGATGACGATGGTGATGTGGAGTCGCCCGGTTCAGTGGAAGACGTAATCTGTGTTGGTGCAGTAACTAGAACAAGCTCTATCTGGAGCGGGAGTTCTGTGGGGGATAACAATGGAAGATTATGGCCGAACCCAATTCTCCCCAGGCAGGACCCAGATAAGAAACCAGAAATCGTCGCGCCAGGTCATGAAGTCCCGATCCTGATGGCTCGAAGCACGGGGAGTGGAACTTGGTGGGGGTGGTCAAGTGGAACCTCTGCAGCCACCGCATGGGTTTCTGGCTCTATAGCGATTTTTCTGGAGGCCAACCCTGATATGAAAAGAGATGGAGCGCAAGGGGGGGTTTCTGCAATATCTAATCTGAAAATGATAATGTCACAGAACTCCGAGATGAAGAATGATCAGGAAGATCACGATGACCATTATGGTTACGGATTACTTCGAATAGATTTACTCATA
>DALC01000039.1:7694-13192 GCA_002499325.1 Euryarchaeota archaeon UBA538 | reverse complement strand
CAAGACATATATGTGCAAGAAATTCAAGTCACACGTCGGATGATGGCCAGTGTACCGCCTGATAGTTCTACGAAAGAAACAGAATGATTAGCGCTAACATCTTTGATGAATGAAATCCATTGATTGAATGCAATAACCTTGGACTGGGCCTCTGTAGGCTCTTCCCCGGCTACCGGGAAGCCGACGTCGCCTGTAGGGACCTCTGGCTCCGGTACTATCATTATCCCACCTGGTGAAAGTATATCAAATCCCGAGGATGCTGCCACCGGTCTGTCTGAGTCTGGTAAATCTATGATTACTAAAGATACAGGTAATGGAATATCACTAGGCCTGGCCGAAGACGGTAATGATGCGGAGGCGGCAGACCAACTAGTGACTTCTGCAGTTATCTCAATCCACGGCTTAGCAATCACTCTCGACCAAGATTCTGCATTGTATCTTCTGATTAGTCTATCGATAATTACTCCAAATCTAGCTCCTTCTTCGACGATAATAAAGGAGTCTGGCTTTGGTCTTGAAGGACTGTCCGGAATAGAGGGATCGCCACACCAAAGATCGAACAGCCACGCAGAAAGATGCCCTATCCCTCCTCCGACTAGTATGGCATTACCAAGTGGCACTCGTGATACGATATCTCTTATTCTACTCCTCAGTGATCGAGGCATTGTCCGAAGTCCCATCAACAGCATTTGCTCCCCGATAGAAGAAGCTATCTCAGGCTCAGTATCGGTCCTATCTGGATCTTCAGAAAGTAGTCTCTCCAACATCTCTCCCTCTGACATCTGTGGTAGTCCGAAACCATCATTGGCGGATGTCATGAACAGCGATGGAAGCATCATTATTCAAGATTGGTCTGCGAGGATGCCTTCAAGAGACCCATTCGGGCCGGGTAGACATGAGCGGAGTGGGCGATGAGGACGATATTATCGCTGATGTCACTGAATGTCCAACATGTTTGACTACGACAGAACATGAAATCCTGAAAAGAGTTTCCAGGGGCAAAGGAGAGGATCTTTTGGTAAGGTGCGTCGAATGCTCCGTCGTACATCTACTGAAACTTAGGCCGAACTCCTCCGTGAGCATCAAGACTACTCTCTCTGAAGGGTCAGAGAGTTCCTCGGTATTTGTTGAGTCGGATTCTGATGAGTCTATTTCAGTCGGAGATTTATTCGAAAGGGATGGTTCTTTCTGGTCTGTAACAAGGATAGAGATTGGAGATAAGATGTCAGTAAAGTCTTGTAAAGCTGAGGAAATAGTCTCAATGTGGGCAGTGAATAAGAATACATGCGTTGTCAAGATTACCCTCACAGATGAAGAGACTAGTACTGCTTCGACAATTGACTGCGATCCAGAGAAGGAGTTCTCTTGTGGCACCGTTATGAGGATAGATGGCCGTAGATGGAGAATTAGGGCAATCCATACAGGTGAGGGCAGGACATTGAGAGGGAAGAGAGTCGCTGCTGACATACGAAGAATGTATCTTCATCCAGTTGTGAAGAGTTAGCTATCTCCTGTTTGTCCATGGCATGAGTAGGGTCTTGAGGACATGAGTTGCAACTTCTGGGTTTTCATTCAATCTCCTTATCCCATACTCATACCATTGCTGACCATAAGGGACGTATATCCTAGTCAGGTGTCCTTCAGAGTTTAGTTTTCTCCTCAGGTCTCCGCGCACCCCTAATAGGAACTGAAATTCATACCCCGGGCCCTTTCCTGAGAATGGTCTATCGCCACTATCGGGAGAGAGACCGTACTTATCCAATAATGATAGAGAATTTTCAATCACTGGATGGTCATGAGAAGCTATTGCAGTATATGCACCGTTTCTTAGCATATGTTCGATTGCCATGTTTGTAGAATCAACAATTTCTCTATATCCAGTATGGGCTATTTCTTTTGGCTCAAGGTAGATTCCCTTGCAAATCCTAAAGTCTGAGTTATGACCTATTGCTTCGCATATCTTGTCTATATCGGAGATGGTTCGAAATAGTCTCCCTTGCAGAACTACACCAATATTTTTCAGCCCTTCAGACCTAATCCTAATCATCAATTCAATTGTTGAGTCGGTTACTCTGCTATCTTCCATGTCCAGTCTTACAAAAATATCGTTTTCAGAGGCCTTTCTCGTAATATTTAGGATATTTTCGAATGCTAATTCTTCGTTGATCAATAGTCCAAAGGCGGTCGGTTTAATCGATATATGGGCATCAATATTATTTTCTTTGATTGAGTCGATTAGTTGAGCGTATTCTTTCAGGAAGAAGTTAGCCTCATCAATAGAAGTAATTTCCTCTCCGAGTACATCAACTGTAAAACACGCCCCTTCAGAAGAGAGGCTTTTCATTGTAGTTATTGCATCCTCCAGCTTTGGCCCGGCTACGTATCTGCTCGCCACCATGCGGATTATTGGTTTTGGAGCCAGTGGCATAGTCGCGACTATCAGCTTCCCCAAGAACGCCATTAACAACCCGAGGAGGAGTCGAGACTTCACGATTACTCTTGGGGGATCTCTTTACCTCTACGGATTAGTATGTCATTTTCAGCGAGTAAATCCCTAATTTCTTCTCTTTGCCAGCCCTTGAAAGATTTCCGATCAAGATGCACGAATATGTCTGCCCCAGGAAATGCTTGCTTAGTGGATTCGATAGCTGAAAGAATGGAGTCCTGCCACAAAATATTTGAATTCCTGCCAGCAATATCCTCAGTCATACCGAAATCTAGCGAATAGCCTGCCAAAACATGGCCTAACCAGATGTTTCCCTTCTCCACCACTGCTTTGTGCCTAGGTGCATAATGCCCCCCTCCAAGCCCGACCATGACATTCCCTTTTCCTTTCCACTCACCCAGTGGAGTACTACCATTCAGGCCCAGCACTTTGCAAAGAACACTGGCCCACAGGTTGAGCGCATCTTCTCTACTCCAGTCAGACTGTGTAGATCCTATCTCGATGTAGAGAGTAGGAGATTCTAGAACTGGTCCGTGATGTGTTGCCTCCAATGTGAGGTCAAAATATTCATCCAATCTTTTCTCTCGTGCCTCCTTCAACATTTCCCTGTACAGTGATGCAAACCTCGGAGATGGAGGGACCAATTGTCCGTTGATACCGCCTGATTTCCCAGGCATTCCAGGCGGATAAATACCAGGTAATCCGATAGCATGCAGGGTTATTGCAGGAGTGTCTGTTGAAGATACATGCCTAGAAAGGACTAGGACTTCGTTTATTTCACAAGAGACCTCTTTTTCATGAGTCAAATCTATGGAGTCTGCATGGACGTGGATATTTTCAATAGATAGGATGTGGACATCAGAAATCAGGTGTTTCACTACGCGACCATGGGAGTAAAACTCCTCTTCACCCCACTCAGAGGCCCTGAGTAACGAGTCTCGTAGGTTAACCGATGCATCATCGGACTCGGAACATAGAATCAGTGTCGCCATATTTCTCGCAGGGGAGCCATGTATTCAATATTACAGCCACACCTTCAAGCAGTAGAGTCTTGCCGGGGATTCAGTATGGTCGATGACATAGGGTTCAATCCTATCAGGATTGATAGAGGGGGAGAGCACTCTATGATAGTCGGCTCGGACGGGCAAATGCTGGAAATCGATAGTCAGAATGAGCAGGTGAATGAGGGAGCGATGTATCCATTTCCAGGAGTTTCATCGTGTGGGGTCGTTAGCTCCGATCATTGGATTGGCTCGTGGGTTGACAGAAGTATGAGGAAGGCCTACATGGGCTCATTTCCATTGGGTGAAAAATGGGAATCTGCTAACTCAGACTCTGATGGCTCGGAAAATGGAGATGTTGATCATTCAGTAAGTAAATCTGCCTCTTGGACCAGAGAACTGCAGTCCGAGCCTCTAGCTATGTGTATGGTTGATGGAAATATCGTTTTTGCTTGTCTTGGTTCTGGTATATACATGATAGACGGGAACGCGAGTGAGATTTGGAGGTCACCATATCCCCGGTGGAGAGAGCTTGAAGACTTAGTTGGAATTGATTCGATTGTTTCCCTCCTACTAAAGGAGGATGAAATATATGCATTCTCATCATCTGGAGGTTACTCGGTTATCTCGATGGCTACCGGACATGAGATAAATAATGGTATTCTATCAAACCTCCCAGATAGGGTACATGACGTTAGATATGATCAGGATTCCGGATGGATAATAATGCTACATGGCAAGAATGTAGCCATAATGAATGACCTGAATTCGAATCCAGCCATTTTCAGAGTTCCCGGACCTGTCATGGATGTGTTCCCTTGCGAGGGAGGGTGGAAATGGACAGGATGGAGGCATGATGGATATTTCTCTAATGGGAGACTGAGTACCTTCGGAAGGAATGAGGTAGGAATATCTCTATTCAACAATATAGTACTGACCAACAGTGGTACTTGGAAAATTTTTGAGGGCGATGATCAGAAGTTCTTGTGAGCTTCTTTTCCATCGTTCAAGAGTGTGTATCCGCACTTGCCACACGATTTGCGATCTTTGTGAACAGCTAGGAAAATACCTGGACCGCACCTAGGGTCGGGACAGAACTCGCCTCGTACTAATTTGTCATCTTCGACCTTGTATTTTGACCACTTCGAGTTTGCATTCGGGCTGTCTGACATCACTCATCCCCCCCTTCTCCGTCAGCAGTTGGGTCATCTCCTCTGACCTTCTTGTGCCTCTCAACTATGAAATCTGGCTCGATAGTCGATGCTTCCTCTGTAGAGTATACGAGTGCCAGTCCAGTAGTTCTTGGCATTCCAAACCTAGTTGAAACGTTCTTGATGAAGATAAGCTCTTCCTTTGAGCCGGGTTCGACCTTAGCAGCGGCAGAAACCATCTGTGAAAGATCGGGAGTGGGAGAATTAGGGTGGTCCCAAACGAATCTAATTTCGACCCTGTTTAGCAGTGGGTTATCTTTTCTATCAATTACTTGCATTTACTCACCTACCTGATGTTGACTTTCAGAGCATAATTACCCGGCCTCGTAATATTGAGCCTCTTGGCGACTTCTGATCTGCCTGGATTAAGAATTACTACAAATCCTTGCCAATCAGTAGTTACAGGAGAGTTAGGGCAATGAGGGCATATTACTGGGTCATTTTTGTTATCTGGCTCAGGGAGAATCTGATTACATTCGCCACATGCAAATGGTTGCTTGGCCATTTCAATCATTCTCCGTAATCCAACCAGCGGCGCCGAGCCCGTCCATCTTACAATTAAGACCAATCTTACTTGCCCTCGGGTCGTTCTGATTGATAGCTTTGGAAACTACCCTGGAGCGTACATGGGACCCTTCTTCTATGTGCTTCCCAGATTGAGCCCCCTCAATTCTCCTAATGCCCATGTTAACCTGAATTGGTTCATCTAAAATTTGTGATTTGTGGAGTAGTGCCTCGACGGGTCCAATCCTTACGAATGCTCCGTATTCAGAAACATCGGATACATATCCATCGACAACTTCGTTATTCTCCATGTTGAAGAGGAGCGCCTTGAAGCTG
>DALC01000039.1:878-7473 GCA_002499325.1 Euryarchaeota archaeon UBA538 | reverse complement strand
TCCTCCGGTTAACGGTCCTCTCCGAGGTTCGCCAGGACGGGGGTTTCCCTCCCGTCCATCATCGGCTGTGCCTCTGGAGGAGAAGTCCGTGGGTCCCGACGACCTGCCTCTCCTGTATAAGCANNTTGAAGAGGAGCGCCTTGAAGCTGACAGCTTGATAGATTGCACCATCCCCATGTATGATTTTTCCCCTTCCAACTGGCTTGTGATCAAAAGTTAAAACAGTGTAGTTTTCATCAACGTCGAATCGTCCCTCGAAGGCATCATTAGCGAGACTGTCTATGTGATCGACTAGACTCTGTCCCTCTCTAATATACTCTGCTGGGATACGAATAGTGTCTTCTCGCTCAACAATGCTGTACATTTTTTTTCCTCCAAAACAGACCTCTCCAAGGTTTGCCAAGACGGGTGGGATATCCCTCCCGTCCTTCATCGGCTGAGCCTCTGGAGGAGAAGTCCGTGCATCGGCGACCTGCCTCTCCTGTATAAGCACAACGGATGCAAAGATATACTCGGCTAAGGTCAATAATCCCTCAGACCTACGGTCTGAGAGAGAATATGGTGCGAACGTTCAAGAGTGTTACAAATACCATCTGCTAATCTGATGACATCTCTTGCAAGGGCGGACGGCAGGTGCAATCGCCGAAGAGCACTTATTATTTCGGCATTAATGTCACTTGTGGTTTTCTACCCACTAGCTTTGGAGAAGGTCGTTGAGACTGGAATACCAGAAGATAGTTCGAATTTCGCCACCAGCATGTCGGATCCTTGGGAGGACGGAGACCAGCCATGGCCCCAACCAGGGAGGACCCCTGGTAGAATGTCTGCTAGTCCTGTCCATGACCCAATGGGTAGCGTAAACTCGCTTTCTTCCATTACCGACCCCGTAATTAACTGGGAGTATGGCAACTATGACATTGGAACCGATTCTCTTGGAACTCCAATTGGCGATTTTAGCGATTCACTTCAAGTTGATTCAGAATCTCATGAAAGATGCGGGGGGAGTTCACTATACACAGTTGTCGTTCAGACCGATACTTCCTCGGGAGATAGCTATCTGAGAATTATCGAGGGAGAAGACTCCGACTTGGCATGGGAAGTTAATCTTGGTCAAACAGAGACGGTCAAAGCGTCTCCAATGATTGTCGATATCGATGGTTCTGCAGGTCCGGAAATTCTGGTTGTGTATGATTTAGCGGTGGGAAGTGATGTCACACTCCGAGTGGATGCATGGTCGCCCAGACTAGTTTGTGATGTTACCGGATGGTCACCTAGTGGCTCGCATGACAGTCAATTACTCTGGCATTGGGAGGAGCCTAATTTGATGATAAGTAGCGAGGATGGCCCATACACAGGAAGTATCTGGGGCGGACATAAGCCAACCTCACAACCGCTGCTCGCTGATTTAGACTTAGATGGGGATGCAGAGCTAGTGATATCTGCCATAAGAGAGAGTGATAATTCCCCAAAGGTCGTTGCAATCAATCTACCTTCTTCTGGCTCACCTACTAAGATTTGGGATAAGAGCTTGAGATATGGAAGTCATGGATCTGACCCTGTTTTTGTCCAGACTGATGATGATACAGCTTACGTGATGCTGACCACAACTGAATCGACAAATGGTGCGATGTGGCTATGGAAGCTTGACTCATCGAGTGGCGATCCAAGTTGGGATGGGAAGTCACTCGGCAACCTAGATGGGGACTCGAATGTACCTCATATCAGGTTACCTGGGCCGATCGTGGCTAATCTGGATCAGGATAGTAGTCCTGAGATTATAGTCACCATTCCAACCGATAGTGACTCATCGGGAAATCTTGACGGGGCCGAATTTAGAGGCTTGGAAGTCGCCAATGGATCTGAAATATGGAGTTACACGTCCCCCAACGGATATGCTGATTCTCCACCTCTACCAATTGATACTGATGGTGACGGGGACCATGATAGAATGTGCTGGGTAACGTGGTGGCAAACTACTACAGCGAGGCATGGCATAACCGGATGCGTGGATGATACGGATACATCAAGTCCGAATGAAGCGTGGTATCGAGATTTGGAGCAAAGTAGTGGTACTCCGAATGATGAGATTGCTGTTTCGCAGCCAATATGGATGGATATCGAGGGGACTGCAGAGCCTGAATTACTAGTTGCTTACGGCAGATCACTGTGGGGTTTTGATGGTTCAGAAGGTACTGGTTCGGCTATTGGAACAGAATGGTCAAATGATTTGGAGTTGAATCAGAGGACCTGGTCCTCGCCATCATTAGCAGACATTGATGGAGACAACACGCTAGATGTGATTATTGGTGCGACCGTAGTTTCACTGGAGCGAACTGATATCAGGCCTTTGCTTGATGGAAGAGGGATTGAATTTGATCCAACCTCTCCTAATCCAGGACAAAGTGTGCAGATTTCAGCATTCATTGAGAATTCTGGAACAGGTAATCCTGATTCCGATGTTGATGCAGTTTTGTATGCTGATGGAATAGAGATAGGGAGGGAGAGATTTTCATCCATGCAACCTGTTTCTCCTTCCGGAACAGGGTCTTTCGAATCTTTCTCTGTCGAGTGGTCAGGACCACTAGGAGACCATGAGTTTACATTGGAGATTGATCCATTTTCCAACCTAACTCAGACTAGAACAGATAATGATGTGTACTCCAAGACCTTGTCAATAATCCCCACATATAATGTCACATTTGAAATTTCATCAGAGCCATTGAGAGTCAATCCTGGGGATTCAGCTGAGACCTCTCCGATAGTAAGGTCCACTGGGAGATTATCGGGTACTTGGTCATTGGAAATAGATGGTTCGCAACTTCCTCAGGGTTGGACATGGGAGGATGTGACGCCTGGAGGGAGTAGTAGCGTTCAGATCGCTACTGGGGAGTCTTGGTCTCCCCTAATCGAGATAGTCGCTCCCTCTACGGCCCTAGGATCGGATTCAGGTTTCCTTGGCCTGACTATGTCTCTGGATAGTGACTCCAACATTAGTGTTTCATCCATACTTCCCATTGAGGCAAATAGGACAAGGGGATTATCCATCAGAGGCCCCGAGGGCGCATCCTACAGCTCTGGTTATGGATTAATTGGAGATTCTGCTAGAGCATGGATTGTTGTGGAAAATATCGGAAATGCTGTGGAAAATCAAATCTCATTGGATTGGGGGAATACACTTTGGGGTAGTGATTTACGATTGATTGACAGTGATGGGAATGAGAGGTTTGCATTGGTTCTTGACCCAGGGGAGAGGCTAGTTTTGGAAGCTAACCTTGATGTTCCATTTGTTGATGAAAATCAACAGATAGTACTAATTGGTGATCAGGTTGAGACGGCTTTGACGCTATGTGTGGACGGGGATGATGGATGTCAAACTGTGGATTTAGCTTTCATTGCTTCCGGAGTAGTAAGTAGGAGTCATATCAGAAGTGTCCCTTCAAATGGCCTGGAGTGGATAATAGAAGCTGACGCTCCTGTAGGTGAAGATATCCTATCATGGTCATTATCATCGGCTGGAATGGCAAAAACCGGTTGGTCTTGGACTGCATCGGGTGATTTACGAATAAACGGGGACAATCTTTCAATGAATGTTTCCAACGGGGGTGGGTCGGGTTATCTGTCTCTGAATCTTCCAAGTAATGCGCCCCCTGCATTTCACTATTTCGAAGATTCTAGTGAAGAGTCAATATCTCATTCTCTCAGGTTATCAATAGAGATTCTTCAAATTTTTAGATCTTCGATGGTAGTCTCATCGCCCAGTGAGCAGCCTGTCCTTGTAGAGGTGGAAGATGAGTCCTTGGTTGTATTAAGGTTAGAAAATTCAGGAAATGGAGATGATTCATTCAATCTGGGTTATTCGCTAATACTAAATGATAATATCACGGAAGATCCTGGAGTTGATGTCTCCTTTTCTAGAGATTTGGTTTCTCTTTCGGCAGGTAGCCTCACCACCGTTCCAGTAACCGTACTTCTCCCTGAAAATACCCCTGCCAGAGTCCCTATGAAGATTTCATTCTCTATGCAATCAGTGGGAGATTCTACTATTCTATCTACTGTCGAGATAGTATTTGAGGCCAGGCAGGACCATCAGTGGAATGTCTATCCATTCCTTTCTAGCGAGTCGGGAAATATAGATGCTGATGGGAAAACATTTCAAGCGGATCCTGGAGAGTCTGTCTCATTGGATGTTCAAGTGACAAACGTCGGAAATCTAGTGGATGATCTAACTCTTCAAACATCCGTTATTACCTCCCTTCAGAGTGGAGATTCATCAACGGATTGGATTTCCAGTGGGAGTGCTATTTCTAATTTGGGAGTAAACGAAACAGAGGTGATTTCCGTCGATACTTTCATTCCTCTTGATGCATGGAGCGGATCATCAGCGGAGGTAACTGTTACCGCCATAGCACAAGGTCAAGAGATTACATCATTCTCGTTCTCTGTAGTGTCGGGACATGTTCCTTCCTGGAATGCGTTAGTTGATCAGGCGAACCTGGAAGTCGCAACCCACGGATCTGAAATCACACTATCTGTATTACAGACGGGGAATTCTCCTAGTCGTCCCTATATCTCGATGTTTATCTCGGGTGAGCAAGGATGGGAAATTAGTAATGTATCAGAAATGCCAATCATAAACCCGGGGGAAAGTGCCCCCCTGTCGCTCAATGTTACTCCTCCGGGGGATGCTATACACGGAAGGGCAGTTGAGTTGACCATAAGAATCAAGGAAGGAGATTCCAGTGGACTATCAGAGATAGTATTCCCATTGAGAGTTGCAGTGACGTATGATTTCTCTTTGTCTGGACAGGGAAATTGGGTAGTTAGTCAAAATGGCGGGTATCCTCTAGCATTTATTGAAAATCGAGGTAATGCTCCAACAACAATTTCACTCGATGTTCTTAGCCTACCGCCAGGTTGGCAAGTTTCAGGTCCCACCCAGGTGGTGATTGGCGTAGGGGAAATTACTGGAGTCCCATTGGAAGTCGTCCCCTCTTCAGATTGGGATGGTTCAACAAAAACTATCAGAATAGATGCTCAGGATGAAGCTGGTAATCTAGACAGTATTCTTTTAGACACTCAATATGAGGATTATTCATGGTCATCGAGTCCGGTAATCATAACTACTTCAGGCGATAGCTATATCCTGGAAATCCATCGTACAAATTCAGATAGTTTAGTGGTTGATTCTGCCAACGGTCCACTCACGTGGAGGGATGCAGGTGGATGGCTATGGGACTCTTATTCCAGAGGAAACGGAAGTCTGAGTGTTAATTCATCTACAATACTTGAGTATAGATCATGGGTATCAGAACCATCCCTAAGACAGGGAAGTTGCTCAATAGGTGGGGATGTAGATGCCATTGAAGCTAGTTGTACAATAATGAATGGTAGTGAAAAATTTGGTTACACAGTTATCCTATCGGATGACAGGGGCAATATGCTAGATTCAATTTCAGGATTACTAGAGCAAGGGGAGTCATCGGGGATGATTAACCTAAGTGCTAATGGATGGGAACCTACGCCAGGTAGGAGTGAGCTAACTATTAGGGCTATTGATTCGAGAGGAATCGAGTTTTCATCTGATAGCAATACATTCGAGGTTAGAAGGACCGATTGGAATATCGGATTGGTAGGCTTGGAGATAATCGGAACAGGTCAAGAACAAGAAGTATTCATTCTCACAAAGAGAGATAATCATCAGATTTTAGATGGTTCAATATGTTTAATCACCATTCTTGCGGGTAACGCATTCTCTGCAGAATACCTAGTCGATATGTCTGAATCTAGTGCCTTAGCACCCAGACCAGCCATAGATAGGCCTAATGTCGCTGACGGGGTAGAGTTAGTGGCTACAATAAGTTGCGAGTTCCCTTGGGATATTGATTCCGACCCTTCAGACAATGAAGCTAGAATTGTACTATCTGGCTCGGGAGAATCTGAAGGAGGTTTCAGTGACTCGAGCACTGCAATAGCATCGGCCAGCTTGGTAATTGGAATTTCTATTGCTTTCGCATGGATGGCTAGAAACTTCCGAGAGAGCAAGGAAATGATGGAGAGAACTAGGCTAGCAGTAGAGAAGAAGGCATTAGAGAAGAAGGCAAATATGGCTAAGGAAATGGATTCTCCAAGTCAAAAAGTGGTACAAGAAGAGGGTGTAGTCGATAATCTGGGAGATATCACAGAAGTTCCCACTGAAGAGATACCCGATCAAGTAGATGATAACTCGATGGATAGCTTCGAGGAGCGTCTTAATCGACTAAGATCAGATAAGTAGTGGTGAATGTATGAGTATGAATTCAAATCTACCATACTTCCACACATTTGATCCCATAGCTAGTGATCCTCTGGACATTATCCCAGCAGTGCTTTCTTCCATGGGCGGAGATCACGGAGAATTGAAGGAAAAGAGTCCATTTTCAATTGATATTAAGAACCTAAAGGAAGGTATTGAGCCTACTTTTGACCCTGCTACAATGTTGTATATTTCCATTGGAGAATTAGATTCAGAGGGAAGAAGGACTGAGCCGATAGACTCCAGTTCTGGTAAGGAAAGGCTGGGGCGATTTCCATACGGGGATGGAAATATCATAACATA
>DALC01000039.1:0-546 GCA_002499325.1 Euryarchaeota archaeon UBA538 | reverse complement strand
CTCCTAGAAAATACCAAGCAGAAAGGAGATATGACGGTACTTCATGATCTCCTAGCGAAACTTTCTGACGGATTATCTGAAGATAATCTTGGAGAAATAGGATTTAGACATGGTTTTGGAGGATTAACACTACTTGGGTGGCTGAATAACGAAGAAGTATCGGAGTTGAGTAGCGCTATTCGGTCTGGACGTTGGAAGGTTCTGTCTGAAGAACCACTAGATGGAGGGGTTGATTATGCTTTCAGACTCTTGCTTGCAATGCTAAGGACGGCACAAAGAAGAAGATGTGGAGTTCTTATGAGAAGACACTCTTAGCTAGAATTTTTCACCGGTCAGGCGTTCAAACATTCCTGCATAGAGGTCTGCGGTTTGTTTGATGATTTTACTTGGAAGAGCTGGAATGGGTGGTTCTTCCGAACCTATCTCTCTAGCTTGATAGAGCTCTTCATAGTGGCCGGTTGAGAGATAATGCTCCCTGACAAACTCCTTGGATAGAGATACGATATTTCCATTCTCATAATCATCAGCTGCCCACCACCTATCTTC
>DALC01000066.1:3826-17836 GCA_002499325.1 Euryarchaeota archaeon UBA538 | reverse complement strand
TGAGGATTTGCCAACAATGGTAGGTCTTCGCAGACTCTCTAGAAGAGAAGAAGAGTAGCACACAAGGAGAAAGCATCTAATTGGAGACTTGCTCGCAACATCATGAGAGGAGCGGCATTTTCTATGGCGCTATTGTTCGCCCTGTCACTTTTATCGGGTTGTATAGCGGAAGACAGTTCATCTGAAGAAAAGGAAGAAGAAATAGAGCGCTTGACAAGGCAGGTGGATAATTTAACTTCAGAGTTTAATGAACTCGAGGTCGCTTACAACATACTGAACGAGACTATTTATTCCTCGGAGAGAAGATTTTTGGAAATTGATGAGCTGATGAGGGAGAAAAACACAACCATCGAGAGTCTGACAGCTGTCATTGATGTTAAGGAATCTGAGATTGACGAGATTGAGAGTCGAATCATGATTCTCCAAAATCAGTTGAGTTTGACCGAAAATACAAGCGGGGAGACTATCAATATTCTTGAACAACAGATTGCTAATCTAAGTGGCTATGTCTTATCACTTGAGATAGAGAGGGATTTGGCCATTACCCAGAAGGAGACACTAGAGGATGAAGTGTCTTCATTGACTCTTTCTCTGCATGAAATTGAAGAGAAAATCAATATGATTTCGGGTGTTATCCACAACGCTGTCATGGATTGTCCCGCTACAGATCCTGGATATAAACTCAGAATTGGATCGGATACTGGGGGGCAAGGGGCGACAAGAGGAGACGGTTTACTGACCGGAGAGGAGATACTGACTACCTTCGGAGAATGCCCTTCCAATATTGGAATGGTGAAGGATATCCTTCCAGGCACAACATCGCCTACCAGTCCACGGAATTTTGCGTCCATGGGTGGAAATTTATACTTCACAGCGGATGATGGAACACACGGAGAGGAGCTTTGGAGATCGGATGGTACCCTTGGTGGCACTTATATGGTCAAGGACATTACGCCCCCAGAGACCACTATTTCTGGTGGACAAGTGGTAATAACAAATCAGGGAACGAGCTTCGGCGAGATAGTCGCAGGCGACAATAAAGTGTTCTTCTCTGCATGGAATACATCCAATCCGGTTGGAGAGCTTCACGTCACGGATGGAACCTCGTCTGGTACAAAAATGGTAACAGATCTATTCCGTTGTGACCCTGTCTTTATTCCTCAGTTTGGAGTTGATTATTCTGGTGTGAACTCTATAATGGTGGTCCCTTCATCGGTTTGGGGCTTTGATAGGGCGTATTTCTCGGGTTTTGAGTGTGACCCAACCTCTGTGGGAGTCTTGGGCGAAGAGCCATTCACTTCTGACGGCACGGCTTCTGGAACGGTTATGCTATCCGACTTGAGATACGGAAACACGTCACTAACTACGCCCGACGGTAGTTCAGTAATTGTGGATTTTTATGGGAGTAAACCTAGGGACTTTACCAATGTAGGAACTATGGTTTTCTTCAGTGCGGATGCAAATCAGGGAGTAGTTCTGGGTGACGTGGGAAGGGAGCTCTTCATGACGGATATGGCATCCGCATCATCTCCTGTTACACTCGTTAGGGACATTGCAACAGGTGCTGTCAGTAGCAATCCCGAGTACTTCGAACCGATGCAAGGTAAAATGTATTTCACTGCGGATAACGGCATCGCGGGCAGGGAATTATGGAGGAGCGATGGCACTAGCATTGGAACTGGATTGGTTACAAATATCGGGTTTAACGCAAGCAGTAGCGGACCTACCAAGAAGGTTTCATTGGGAGATAAAATATATTTTACCACGACCTATGACTACTCAACAAAGCTTTGGGAATCTGACGGGACGCACATTAATTCCACCGTGATTTACCAATCTAACACTTCGATAAGGGATCTTTCAAGTCAAGGAGGATCGCTTTACTTCACAACGATTGATGGTACACGTATCGTTCTGAACAAGTTAGATATCCATACAGGCACAGTCTCCAACCGAGGGTCAATAAATATGAGTTCAGAGAGAAGCGAATTAATTTACGCGGAGGCAAATAATACAGTTTTTTACTTCATCGTGAATGACTCAATTTACAGCCACTCGGACAATGGGATACATCGTATACACTCTCCAACAGTGGAGTCATCTGGAATAGCTGGAGTTGTGGGTAAGGTATTTTTTGTCGGGGATTATGGTTATGGAATGGAATTGATGTATCATTGGTATAATCCGGGTCCAGTGATATCAATCTGAGTTTCTATCGTAGGGAAGGATGTTCTGCCACTCTGAAGCATCCGATCTTGAGACAATCGCATGTACCCATTCGGTTTCTGAGACATTAAACACCTCGTGTGGAAGCCCCGGCTCAATGTAAAACATGTCCCCTTCGCTGTGGACCACTGATTTCCTGCATCCGGGCCCGTATTCGTGCCTAACGCTTCCCTTTAGGAGGTAAATCATCACATCAAAATCAACATGTATGTGTGCCTTGGCAATTCCACCGGGAGGGATGTATGCCCTGTTCATGGAAAGTCCGGTGGAAGGCGTGTTCTTACCGGAAAGCCCCGCACCATACTCAATATTGTTCCAACCTCTAACCTTCTCTACTTGCCTCAAACTCCATATTCCGCCCTCGTCAGAGACGAATGAACTTAGGTCGTTCTGCTGCCCAGTCAAAGATAGCTCCTCTTCAGTCACCGTACCACTCTGTAGTTAGTGGGAAGTAACCGCATTTCAATCATTCCATAAACTGAACAATAGTTTCGGTCAACGCTAAAAGGGAGAGGTGGCTCGGCGCCTCGTTGAGGAGCTAGAATGCCAGCACGGACAAACACTTGTACAGCATCTGGATTGCCCTTGGTTGATTCTAAGAGCACGTCATTTCCATGCCCCACATGTGGGTATGCGATCGGTAGAAGCAGGAGATGCAGGCTACAGGGAGTTGCCTACATTTGTCCGGAGTGCGGCTTTCAGGGACCATAGGAGGCAGTGATTTGGGGCATGTAGTGGTAAAGTACAAGGTTACTATGGATCAACCAGAAGAAGGTAGGCCAGATTACGACGGAATAGCTTCAAAGATCGGGGAGCTACAAGAGGTTCAGACATACGAAATTAAGCCCCTGGCTTTTGGGATGATGTTCATCGAAGTTCAAGCAGTCCTCGAAGACGGCGAGGGAACTGTGGACGAGTTCGAAGCTCGAGTAAGGGGGACCGATCCCCTGGTTGGCCAGATTGAGACCTTGGAAATGGGAAGACTCTGATCAGAAGTGATCCAGTGGCGACCTCATGAATTCTCTCATCAGAACCGTAGCATAGGTCCCGGGCGGAAGCGTGAAAGAGAGCCTTAGTGAAGCTCCTTCGGGACTCCACCTATCTCCATCATTAGAGCCCTCTTCCCATCTCTTAGACTTCTCAGATGAATCGGGCATATCTGTCGCTTCTTCCACTGAAAAATCAGTAAATGGGACTGCTAATGGCCTCCTAGTTCCGCTCGTGGAGAGCCGGGGTATTCTCTTGACCATCCAATTCAATGAATCTAGTTCCGTGTCAGAAATCGCTTTTGACTCGGCCTCCCCGGGCCTTCCTAGAGCTAGAGTAGATTCGCTACCAGGGAGTGGACCAGTTATTGAAAGTCTTCCAAGTCTACAATTTCTGATACATCTACTTAGATTGGTTTTACTGACTAATGCCATCTTAGACACGTCTATTCTCCCATTGGACTTGATTGGAGCGACTATGTCGCCTATCTCGGGGTCAATTATGCTCATCCCAGAGGAAATCCTATACGAAAGTGTATGATTAAATGCCAGGGATTGCAAAGAGTGTATCATCAGCAGTTGAAGAGAGTTGGGAAGAGTCTTGAATGACCCTAGCCAGTCATCTGGGTTACTCTCGAGGTGGCTAAGCATTTCTCTCTCATAGCCGAGATGGTCGGGAATTATTTCCAGACATGAAGATGGGTCTTTGGTTTCCCTCCACATTTTCCTGAAATTATATGTTTCCTCACTGGCCCTCCCCCCTTGCATTCCCAGATACAAGTCTACGGCTGATTCGTAGTCATCTTGAATGACTGCCATGCCCACTAATGGGGTAACTGGCCTGTTGGCGCCGAATCTTTGAGGGCCAATCCAGTTGGGGAATACATCGGCTCCCAGACTTTCTGAAAGCCCCTCACGAATCCTATTTACTCTGAGTAGTGCCTCTTTTCCGTCCATCGGCTTACCGTCGGGAAAACAGCATCCTCTGACTGTTATTGTGAACCTATTTCCATCGTGATCACTCATCCCAACTTTTTGATGAGTCCTTCCAAGAATCTCTAAATCACAATCGGGGATTTCAACCGCCTCTACTTTCTTGATATTCGCATCAATTACGAGAATTTGCGTGGTAACGGCCCTCTTATCTTTCAGTCCTGAGGCAAAAATTCTGTTCCTACTGATTCCGCACTGTTTAGATAGTCGGTTCAGGAACCTATTGGTTTCCCAATTCGTTAACGTGACCCTTGCTACAGTAAATCTCCCTTTTGGGTCCAAGGCAGGAACCCGGGAAACTTCCTCAACTCTGAAATCCTCAACTCTGACCTTCAGTAGACCGCCTACACCCTCATCTGGAAATGCCCAGCCAACGAGCCCTAGAGATTCCTCTATGCCATCCGTTGGCACGTTCTCACCCATCTTCAGAGTTTCAGCCCTGAGAACTCCTTTGAGATTCCGGTGCATAGATCTCTAAACACCTTCTCGGCCTTCTTTCCCTTGACGGCTCTAACGTAGAGTTCTGGTTCATCCAAATCTGGATGCTTCTGGAAAAAGTTTGCATACTCCACGTTTGGGCTCTCGTTCAACCTTGATCTGAAAAGCTGAAGGGTTGTATGCGTCTCTCCTGAAATCCTAAGTCTAAGTTCGCGACCCTTGTTCATTAGTACTTTTATCGACATGGACATCTGCCCGACCGGCCACTCCCTTTTGAGGGCTTTCCTAAGTTAGTAGCCCCTTCGGGGCCTGCTGAAAGCCTAAGTTAAACAGTGAGTTGGTTTGGCCGAGACTCATGGGGGACCGAGAGGCCAGAGATAGACTGGTATCGGCTTTCGAGAGATTAGCTCTGCCTTCACTGATGGTGAGTATTCTGCTTACCGTTTTCATGGCTAGTGTGATAATACCGCTCCCGGCTTTTACAACAGACCTGGAATCGTTCTCCCCCGATAGTGAATCTGAGCAGGCCGCAGATAGGATTGATGAGGTGATTCCGCCCTCTGGCCATAGGGTATATGTCCACGTGAAATCTGAGGATAGTGGTAGTGTTCTGAGAATTCAGCAATTATCAGGATTATTGGAAGATATGGAAGCCATTAACTCGATGGTACCAGAAGGTAGTATTTCCTCCCACATCAATGTGGCTGATGCTATTCAACGCACTATTGATGAAAGGACTGACGATGATTCGAGAATCTCCGGATTTGCCGATTGGGCTGACCTATTGGAAGTCGTTTTGAATGAAGGAGAAGATTGTATTGAGGCATCAGGGGACGAGAGGGCTTTGGCGACTGCTTCTTTTGCGGCATCAGCTATGCTCCATACTGATTTTGAGTTTGATCAAGTTTGCGAGTGGCTTGAGGATGGTGAGGGAGACCCAACTCCCACTGCTTCAAGTACACTTTGGGTAATCGAATTAAATGGAACGTTGGATAGGGACGGAAGGGAGGAACTAGCCCAGCAGATTAGAACTCATCTGAATTCTGATGGGGTTTCTGACCTATCATATGGGGTAATTTCGGATGATCTAATCAGTAGCGATATCAACGATAAGACGCTTGATGAAATGATTTGGTTATTCGTGATATCGATAGCAGTTGTCGTAGCTGTTCTAGCATTGGCCTTCCGTTCTGTTATCATGGTTGCCGCGCCTCTTTTGAGTCTATCAGCGGCTCTGATTTGGACATATGGGACTATCACTCTCTTGGGTATGAAATTCTCGATTTTGGAAGTCGCGGTGGCGCCAGTAGTTCTAGGATTGGGCATAGATTACTCGATACACCTTCAGAGAGGATACGAGAAAGCCAGAAGATCGTCAGCTTCTGCAGCTGCTGCTTGGGTTCAGTCCTTCGACTCTATACGGGTAGCTTTGATGCTAGCAGTAGTTACCACGGTCTTTGCTTTCCTATCGAATTCTTTCTCCCCCCTGCCTCCGTTGAGAACTTTTGGCGCAACTTTGGCACTCGGGGTCATTTCTGCCTTCTTAGCTAGTACAGTAACCGTGGGTGCCGTGCATGTTGTAGCAGAGAGGGGGATAGGGAATGGGACATCTGCTGGCCTACAATTTGACAGGTTGGCCATGTATACCACAGAGTTCCAGAGAAAGAATGCAGTATGGGTCATGCTGGCTGTAGCGGCTGTAACCACTGGCTCTGTATCGATTGCCGTGATGGAACTAGATACTAGTTTCGAATTAACGGATTTCCTTTCTGAGGATGAGATGGAAGTAATGCAGGTGAGACAAGATATCTACGATTCGTATGATGCCGCAGCTTGGAAAACTGTGGATATTTTCATTGAGCCCCCCGTCGGGGATGATTCAATAACTGGGGAATCGGATCTACTTAGGGCAATGGACTTCTTGGATACACGCATTTCGGGAATCCCCGAAGTTGTCAATCCGACGAGTACCTCATCTGATCGGCCATCTTATGATGGGCTATATCCAATATTAAGGGATGCTGTCGATAGCGATCAGGCATTCGGAGAAGAATTCCATCTGGCAATTTTTGATGGTGAGCTAGGGATTTCTGATGGATTCATGGAAGGGGATCTGACCTCAGCAATATCCTCATTGTTATCGAACCAGTCCGTAGGCGACCCACTTAGGGGCCAGACATGGTCTGAGAGAGTATCTGATCATGTAGCACTGACTGAGGATTCTTCAGGAATTCTATTTCTGAAAATGAGCATAGATGTAGTGGCTAAGACCAGTGAAGACTCAGCAAGGGTTTCTGAGGTTTTCAGGCATCAGGCATCATTAATTGAGGATAGTGACGGACTTGTTGATTGTAGAGCCTACGCTTCTGGAGATGTCGTGATGATAGACGGAATTCTGTCCGGATTGGTCGTTTCACAAGTTGAGTCGACTGCGATAAGCCTTCTAGTATCCATATTTGTGCTATTCCTGCTTACCAGAAGGCTTGGACAATCTTTGGTGGTTATCCTTCCAGTTGGATTGGCTGGGGCATGGGTTGTTGGCTCTATGGCTATGCTTGGACTTAATTGGAATGTTCTTACAATAATGATCACGGCTCTGACAATTGGCCTAGGGATAGACTACTCGATACATGTCTGGAGGAGGTTTGAGAAGAATAGGAGTTCAGGCATGGGCGTTTGGGATTCCATGAGAGAGATGTATGCGACAACTGGTACTGCGCTTTTGATGTCCGCAGGGACTACAATATGCGGATTCTTGGTACTGATGCTATCCCCAATCCCAGTAATTAGCGACTTTGGAATAGTGAGTTCTATTGCCGTAGCATTCTCATTAATCCTTTCTCTGATTGTCCTACCAGTTCTACTCGCCGCCGAGGTCAGGACATCGAACGGATCTTAATTTGGATTCCCGATCAATTCGGCTATTTTTGACATACTCAATCCTTGCTCTCTCGCCACCAGGGAAAGTGCCATCCAAAGAGTGACTGGGCCTAGCGCCCTCCTCTTTCTTTGTGCGCGTCTGACGACCTCTTTCATCGGCAACCCCGATTCTTCCGAAATCCATGCAATCATTGGCTTGATACTTGCTTCGGCCCAATCTGGTGGATACTTTTGATTGGTTACAACCTTAATCTGTGATTTAGCATCTTTCTCAAGATTGAGTTTGTGAGGCTCCTCAAAGGTTTTGACGACAACTTCGGGGGGGCTTAACAAACCCCTTATTATCGGATTCCATCCAAATGGAGGATCCAGAGGCATAACATAACGGTTTGGGGATAGTCTCCCTTCGGAATTAGTCAGCCATCCTGATTCACATAATTTGTCTATTATTTGATGAGCTGTTGCCGGGTCCATCCACTGCATATCAAGGGTCCAAATTCTAACAAGTTCATCGAAGGGTAGCTCATCAGTGATATAATTGGAAAATGTCGCATGGATAATCCTCCTTATCTCCTCATCTGTACTACCCATGTGAAGAACTGTCGGGCCACCAGTGAATAGGATTTTGCAGAATAAACATGTTGGCACTCAATTGAATAGGGACGAGGTAGTGCGGCGATTGAGTCCCATGGCCAGGGAATACATAGCCAGAGATCCACGAACTGGGAGAGCGCTCAGGAAATCGAGTGCCAAAGAAGACTCTGACATCAGGGGCCTTCTTCCAATATCTGGAACTTGGGAGGTTATCCCAAGGTCAGATATCCTAAAGCTGGCATCGGGGGAGTTAGAGATGTTAGATCTACCAAGAACCTCAGGTGGCGGTTTTGCTAGGAGGAAGGATGGCATTAGGGCCTTGAATCGTGTTTTTGAAGGCGATATTGAAATTGCTCATAGCATTCTCCTTGATTGCCTAGATGATGATAATGACTCTATTCGAGCCACGGCTTTAGAGAGTATGCCCTCATTCTCTTTGAGGAAACATGAGGGGCTAATCAGGTGCCTTTCTGACAGATTGATGGACGACTCTAGTGAAGTCAGGGAGGAGGCCATGAAATCTCTCGTCAAAATGGCACCTATTTTTCCGTCCGGCTGTGAAGAGGTTCTGAGAAGGGAGCTTAGGCATGAAGTAGAGAAACATCGAAAGAGCGCCTTCGCTGCTTTGAAATCAACATCCCAAAGATGGGCAGAAACGGGGTGCCTTCACATTGATGAGCTGATTCGCGAGGAAGACGTCGACCTACGAAGGAGAGCCTCCTCGATTCTCAGAGTCTTGACTACCAAAGGAGGTGCTGAAGGATGGGACCTAATAGGATGGTGCTTGGAAGATGAGGATGCCGAAGTCAGGAGGAGGGCATCAAAGACACTTAACTCTCTAGCAGGAGTGGAGCCGCGAATTGGAGCTATACTAGTTGAAGTTGCTATGTCTGATGATGATCCAACGGTTAGGAAATCGGCCATAGGTGCTCTAAAGAAGCTGAACATGGAGAGCCCAAGAGTTTCAAGGATGGTAATAGATGGGGCACGTGACAGGGACTATGATCTGAGGAAAGCCTGCATAGGGCTTCTTTCAATAATTTTGAGTGGTACTGAATTGAGAGAAACTGCCAAAGAGCTACTGCGTCAGGAGACTCGAACGGACTTGAGAAAGAGGCTTGAGTCGCTATCCACCGACTTGGAGATGGAGGGAACCGAGGAGCAGAAGAATAGCTTTTTAGCACCCCTGGAAAATGTACCAGATGACGAGGAAAACGCCTCAGACCTAGAGATGGTTGGGGCCATCATGAAGGGTGAACATCATAAAGACAAGTTAAGTCCGCCGGAAAGCGAGGGTAGCACATGAGTGAGTATGTCGACGAGAAGGCGGAGCGATTTGAACGCCTGTGGGAGGGTATGACCCCTAAAGGATACAACCGTGCGAAGTCCCTCAAGTTCAGGCAGTACATGAGGCAACACGTCCTCCAGAAGTTTCACAAGAGGAAGCCAACACAATTTACATCTGTACAAGATAATCATTACAATCACAACTTCTCCAGTAAGGAACAGTTCCTCACTAAGGAAAATTGCAAGAAGTACTGGATGGGAGAGCTCCAGGCCGAGATCAAAGAATCGGAGAACTTCTGATTCTGAGGCGTTTCCATGACTACTTCATCCCTAGGTTTCGACAAATGGGACTTAGAGGAGCCTATTTCTAGAGCAATCAAAGAAAGAGGATGGACTGAACCTACAGAAATACAGATCGAGTCCGTCCCATATGCTAGGAAGGGCAGGGACATAGTAGGGCAAGCTAGGACCGGTTCAGGCAAAACCGCCGCATTTGGAATACCAATACTGGAAAGGTGTGAAGTTTCTGGGGATATTCAGGCAATTATCCTATGCCCGACCAGAGAGTTGGCCGTACAGGTTTCCGAGGAGCTAACAATACTACAGGGGAAGAAGGGGCTAGCCATTCAGACAGTATATGGGGGAACCGATATAGAGAAGCAGGCCAAGAAGCTTAACGAAGGAACAGATATCGTAGTGGGTACTCCCGGAAGAGTCATTGATATGTCCAAAAGAGGGCATCTTAACTTGGAAACCGTCTCTCTATTCTGTCTAGATGAAGCAGATAGGATGTTGGATATGGGTTTCTTCCCCGACGTCTTGTGGATTTTTGAGAAAACGGTGAACAGAAAGCAAACCCTTCTATTCAGTGCGACCTTTCCAGAGGAAGTATTGGATGCAGCCGAGGAATTCCTACGAGATCCCGTGCATGTCATGAGCGAAGATCTGGTTGTGGAAGTACCAGAAATTGATCAATATGCAGTTAGAGTTGGTAGAGCGAACAAACTCTGGGCATTAGGGAGGATAATTGGAAATACCGGTGATGACTCACAGATACTAATTTTCTCCAATACCAAGAGAATGGTCGACTTGATCGTCGAGAGGCTAGGGAAGTTTCGTTTCAATTCCGTAGGCCTGCACGGAGACATGCCACAAAATAAGAGAGAAAAAATACTTAATTCGTTCAGAGATGGTTCCGAAAAAATTGTTGTTGCTACTGATGTTGCGGCGAGAGGACTGGATGTAGATGGTATTACTCATGTAATTAATTACGATTTACCTGATGATACCGAAGTCTATGTTCACCGGATAGGAAGGACGGGGAGAATGGGACGCAAGGGCGAATCATGGAGCTTCGTTTCTGGCAAAGAGGTGCAAGCAATAGACAGAATCTGCTCCACATGGGGCTTGACGATACCCTTTGTTGAGCCACCATCTTTGCCAACAGGCGTAGAGCGAGATTTCGTACCCAGGAGGGACGACTGGGAAGAGGTGTCGGATGCCTTTGGCATGGTACGCGTTAGAATGAGTCTTGGAGGCTCAGAAAAGACCCGGAGAGAGATTGTGGATTGGATTGTCTCAGAAGCAAGAATTCCTGAAATAGCAATCGGAGAGACGTACGTTGATTCTGAAGGTTTGATTGTGGAGGTTCATGTTGAGAAGGTTGCTTATGTCATTGATGTCATCAAGGGAAGAAAGATGGATGGTGTTTCACTTAATCCAAAAATAGTAAATGCTTGAGGGTGGGATTCAAACGGCCCTACCTCTTGGTAAGTACGTGGGTCTGATGGGTCCAGAACGAAAAATTTTGAATCTCCTGGGATTCTTTTGTCCGATTCCTATTAATGAGACAAGAATTGCATTGTCCGAGTTATCGGACGGCGATGTAATCGAGGTGGTGTGCGATGATCGTGAAACTCTGAGGGATATTCCACTTCTTTGTAAGAGGTTGAACGTTTCACTGATATCAATTGAAGAAGACTCAGGAGAGTTCACATTCCTAATCAAGAATTCAGCATTTATGGGAGATATATGAATGGTTTCAGATGAGATTGGCATTATGGAGAAGGGAGGGATTCCAGCTGATGCCAAACTACCCACTGATCAGGGTGATTTCAGGATCAGGGTATTCCATGATGCTGAGAGTGGTCTCGATCATGTGGCATTGACATTAGGCGAGATGGAGGGCCCTAATCCGGTACTTGTCAGAGTTCATTCTGAGTGTCTAACTGGAGATGCCTTCGGTAGTCTACGGTGTGACTGTGGACCCCAATTAAATGCCGCAATAAGACAAATTCAGGAAGTTGGTTGGGGGTGTATAGTCTACCTGAGACAAGAAGGGCGAGGAATTGGTTTGCATGCTAAAATTCAAGCATATAATCTACAAGACAAAGGGGCCGACACTGTAGAGGCTAATCTTCTACTGGGCCATCCTGCTGATGCAAGAGATTATTCAATTGCATCGAAGATAATTAAGGCTGTGGGCATCCACAATGTTTGCTTACTGACAAATAATCCAGATAAAGTAAAGCAATTAACATTGAATGGAACGATTGTATCTGAGAGAATGCCACTAATAGTAGGGATTGGTGATGAGAATAGAGAATATATGGCCATAAAGGTGGATAAAATGGGGCATGATATTCCCGATGGTGAGCTTGAAGGCTGACTCTAGTAATGGGGCCGTGACCGGGACTTGAACCCGGGCCGGCGGGACCACAACCCACCGTGCTAACCGCTACACTATCACAGCCGTCTGTGAATTGTCGAGAGTAGTCCCGTTTATGAACAGTTATGCACAGAGAGCGCCAGAGACCAACGGGTTGAAGCACTATGGTTCTCGTGGGTAAAATATGAGAGGGTTGGGAAGGTGCATCTCAATGGTGCTCATAATGCTTATTTCCATTCAAATTCCCAGTATTGTTGCTGGTGATACTGTTATCACTGCAGAAGAGATGGAGGTTTTCGAAGCAGGCTCATTTGAGGATAGCGCTATTTGGTCGATTTCTTCAACTTCTGGATTTAGTCAGAATCCTGCTCAGTTCTCAACAGGAATTGTAGCAGATGGCGAGCTGTCGTTTACCCATGACAGGCCGGAGAACTTTGGAGAGATGACATCGTGGTCAAGTTCAAGCCCTACTTCGTCTAATTACAGCATAGGCAATCCTGATGGATTCTACACATGGTCCAGAGGGCCTAATATCACTTTGGATGGTTTCGAATTTGAGGGAATGGGTTCATTGGTCCTGACCAATATATCATTGGTAATCCACTTTGAGATACCAGACGTGCTTTATTCAGATACCGTGAGAATAATTCTCGGAGGCGTGGGCAGTGAAAAACTCGTTAAGACCTATACCAGAACTATTTCGGGGGTTTACAAAATGAACAATCCACTAGTACTTCCCATAGATGATCAGGCACAGTGGACTTGGCAACTGGCCGAAGGTGCCTATGTCACAATAGACTACGTTTCTCAAGGAGGTGGCAGTGATGACTCGGAAGTGAGGGTAGACGCAGTTGGTATGAAAGCCAAGTATCTACAACCATGGTATTCCTTTGAAAATGTGAAGGCTACTAATGAGCTTATTGGAAATGGAATGCCTGTCTTAGACTTCGGGCCATACGACGGTGACGTCAACGGCCTAGTAGCAGAGAGCTGTGGCTTAACCACTGAGGACGAAAATCCAGGCACATGGGAATTCACAGTTACTGCTCCTTACGGTCAAGAATTGGGGAGGATTCATGTATTCGGAGATGGTAATTTCACAATTGAAGCCATGCCACAGGGACAGTCATCAATTGAAAATTGGCAGACATATAGCAATGGTGATTTGTTGACCCAGAGTGATGTCACCAATTCGGTTAGGTTGACGATTTATGATGGATGTATTAGTTCTACACGGATTGACCTCAATGACCCTCATTTGGAAGTTACGGGATCTATAATTGGAAATATTTCAGGACTATCACAAGCGGGGAGCTCTCTCAGGTTCGCCATGGGTAATTATCTCATTGAAACTATACCGATAAATTTGGGGAGTTTTTCTGTTAGTGTCCCAATAGGCCATGCTTTGCCTGGTCACACAGACTCTGTCGAGTTTGGTGTTGCGTCAAGATTTCAATGGGCCTCTGACGGGTCTCCGGAAACCTTAGTCATTCATATCGAGTCAGTTAGTATCTCAGGAGGTTATCTGTTGGAATGGGACAGGAATCCTGTGTGCATTGGAATAGAAGATATTCAACTAATTGAAGACGGAGGCGGAGTATTACTTCCTCTTAGCGTAACATGTACCGATGATTTGACACCAGGAGAAGACCTAATTGTTAATGCGTTTAGCTCCCGGGAGGATATAGTAAGTGTTTATTCAGAAGGTAGCTCATTAGTCATCCAGCCGGTTTCTGAATCGCATGGCGAGTCTTTGATTCAATTAACTGTCGAGGACGAGCGTGGAAATGAGTGGGCGGATTCCTTCAGAGTGTTTGTATCTGAAGTTGAAGATCCCCCGGTCTTCGAGGGATTGCCGATGAGCATATATGTCGAGATAGGTGAAACTGCAACCTTGGAGTTGCGGATATTTGATCCCGATTCTGAAAGTCTCGTGGT
>DALC01000066.1:0-3456 GCA_002499325.1 Euryarchaeota archaeon UBA538 | reverse complement strand
GTTGAGACTGGTGTTCATCCCGTAGAGGTTACCGTGAATGACGGCAATAGCCAGTATTCGGAGATTATTGATGTCATAGTGACATCAAAATCAGACCTTCTGGTTGAGAGTGTATCGATAACAAATTCAGTTACAGGGGACTCTATGATAATCGATGGGCAAGTTGGAAGGATTGTTGCCAATGTCCGAAACCAAGGAATGGGTGATGCGAGTGGCGTTGAAGTGAGATGTTATCTCGATGGGGCCCTAGTTGGAACCTCGACAATTGGACACATTTCATCCGGTGGACTCGGTTACATACAATGTGACGCTGTTTTCCAGGGGCCATCCAGCCAATTTGTAAGGATAGACGTTGATTATTCTGGATCTATCCTCGAGACCGACGAAAGTAACAATATCAAGGAAGTGGAGGTAATTGTCCATGATTCTACAAATGGGGAAGAGAGAGGCATAGGAGGGGTAAACGATGATGTTCTGTTGGCTTTGGCAATTGGTATTATGATCATTTGTCTTGCTGCTGTTCAGATTGGCCCTGGCAGAGTAAGGAAGCCTTTCAGAAAGGATAGAAAGTAGTTCATAGGAAGAATATGAAGAGCACTGAGGGCCGATAATCGGTTATTCTCGGATAATGGTTATACATGCTACTTTTTCGAACACGATTTCCAACTGGGATGGAGGGCATCACGATGAAGCTGATAATTCGCTTAGAGACTGATGAGTGGATTTACGAAGAGCATGAAATTGCTTAGTTCGATTTAGTCCATGTCTGGGGGTAAGTCCCAGGACTCATCAAAACGGATTTAGTGATTGCAATTTCTCCAGAGTCTATCTCTGGAAGTGCGTCTGAATCTACTGTCAGCTCAGCGATAGAGACTGCTTCTCCTTTTAGGGTCTCAATTAGTACAATTGAGCCAGCCTTAGTGCCTGCTGAGGCTTTGACAATTCCGGGCCTTGCAAGGGTTGCTCCGTGTGACAAAGCCGCGGCAGCACCGTCTTTTATGACAACCTTAGGCATATGAGTAAGTAGTCTTTCTATGGGGCATATTATCCTCCTAAGGCCTCGCTCATCGCCATGCTCCCTGTACACATGTAGAGCATCGGTAAGCTGTTGCATTGTACATGCCATTGATGAATCAAAGGTTCCAGATTTAGTCCTATGAAGCTCTATCAATTCACAATTGGAGCCGACCATCAGTCCTAAATCTCTAGCCAATGTACGGATGTAGGTACCTGCCTCACAATCAATTTCAACAGCAATGACTCTTGATTTTATGTCAAAATCAAGGAGTTGGATTGAGTTGAAAATCCTACTCCTCACTCTCACTTTAACTGCAGATTCCTTAGGTGGGACGTTATAGGATCTCCCCACTAAAGAGGATAAGGAAGTGATTACCTTGTCCTCATCGACTTGTTTAGAGAATCTCATAACCCCAACATATTTTTTCCCCCCTTCCAGAACGATGTCAGTTAGCCTCGTGGCCCTGCCACACAAGAGAGTCAGAACCCCTGTTGCAAACGGATCTAATGTCCCACCATGGCCGAGTTTTTTGATTCCAAGAAGATTTCTAGCCCAAGAAGCCAGTTGATGACTGGTTGGCCCTCTCGGCTTGTTGACTATAATTACCCCCGACTGAAAAAGTTCCGATATATCTCTGGAATATGGATTTCCTCCAGACTTTGAATCGGTGTTTGTTGAATCTTGTAGGATAATCATTTTTCCCAATTTCAGTCCTCCAATTCTCGTTGAACCATTTCAAATACCTCTAGTGCATCAAGATTGTCTGCGTCAATAATCATATTGTATGGCGACATGTCATCTAGATCAATGCCATACAGTTCCTGATACCTCTCCATATCGTCAGAATTCCTTCTTTTGGATGATTCAAGGACATCATCAAAATGACCGCCTTCTCTAGACTGGATTCTACGCGCTCTTTCTTCGTCTGACACTTCAATCCAAATTCTAAGGCAGTCTACACGTGCCAGGTAAGCCCACCACCCACTCAAACGGCTCTCCACTATTGATGGTCCTTTTGTAGATGAAATCATCTCTTTGAGGGCATCATCCAGGGACCTATCTACTTCGAAATCTTCCTTACACAGTCTACTAAAATCTTCTACACTAAGTTTCCTTCTTTGTGCTTCCCGCCTAAAGATATCACCTCCATTTACAGAATTCAATCCTTTATTTTTAGACAGCAAATCTACTAGCGTTGATGTACCGCTACCTGGCTTTCCGCTTACAGTCATTATGAGCAGAGACTCACCTCCATTCGTACCTGCAAACATCACATCTGAGCTTACCACTTGACGCACGGATAATGAATTCTGATCCACATGTAGGGCATGTAGACCCTTTCATTGGCGGAGCGGCGAGAGTATTTCCACGTCTGATCTTTTCTTGCTCCTCTTTCTTTTGCCCTGTTTTTCGTGGTCCTGACCTTCTCCTCTGGGACTGTCTGGTCCTTGATTCAGAGGAACGTGATTTCTTCTTTGGTTCCTCAAGCAAATGCAAGAGAGGCTCTGGGATTGGTTCTGCTGCTAGAACTAATGGATGTCTCTTATACCTGATAATTTTGATATGCCTATCGATTATCCTGCCTAGAGGTGCGCTCATCGTGATGTAAGATGCTATCCATGCGGGTATTATCCAGAAAATCCTCTCATTAAAACTCCATGTTGGAGACCATGGGAGGCTAACGTATGATACCCTAAATGTCTCTATGGAATGTGACATCCAGCTGAATATAGCTATTATGAAGACTATTGTGAACATCATGGGCCTGAACATTTCAGCCTGTGTCGCCATATTTTCTGGCCCCAGAGACAATTGAAGCTCCTGCATCTTGTTGATTCTACTGGTATCGCGTTCCATTCTAGCTTCCCTAAGCTGTTTACCGATCTGCTTGCCCCTGTGAGCATTGTGAGCCTGCTTCAGGGAATCTACAAAAAATGACCGGATAATTGTATTTACAACCATTATACTCGAGCCGACTACGAAGACAGTAGGAACGAAGTATTGGCTGTGGAATGGAAGAGTCGGCTCAATAACTGATCCGGCACTGACGGATAATGCAATTCTAATGAAGGGGAAAAACATCATTGATGCCATTACAACCATCATTACCATCATCGGACCCATCATTGCAGACAACGCCTGGACTTGGGCATCTGCTGGGTTTGTTGCCTCGGCCATGTACTCCGGCATAACAAGACAACAATCAACACTTCGGTCCAAATAGATGCTGTATCATGAAATAAATGAATACCCACAGACTATGCATGAAGAAGAGCCTACTGGAGCCTCAGTACCGCATATTGGGCAATTAGTAGAGTCTTGTTGTACTTCCGTCTCTGGCTCTGGCTCGGGCTCTGGCTCGGGCTCGGGCTCGGGCTCGGGCTCGGGCTCGGCAGCAGAAGCACTCCCCGCAGTATCTTTGGAGAATGGATTGAATT
>DALC01000063.1:7043-7549 GCA_002499325.1 Euryarchaeota archaeon UBA538 | reverse complement strand
GGACATTGTCCTTATCCTCCAAAATATCAATGCTGGCTCTCTAGCCACTTCTCGGCATCAATAGCCGCCTGACAACCCATCCCCGCTGCAGTAATTGCTTGACGATATCGGGTATCAACCACGTCCCCGGCAGCAAAGACACCTTCTTTGCTGGTCATGGTATTCTCTTTGTGAAGTATATATCCACTGGAATCCATCTCAAGTTGCCCATCTAAGAATTTCGTAATTGGTTTATGTCCAATGGCAATAAACGCACCGGTACAGTTGATATTCTCTTTACTGCCATCTCTAGAATCCTCCAAAACAGCTCCAGTTAGTCCATTCTCATCTGAAAGCCAGGAAATCACATTCTTGAACGTCTTTATTTCTATCTTCTCATGATTTGCAGCTCTTTCATACATTACTTTGGAAGCTCTAAAAACATCCCTGCGATGAACAATAGTGACCTTTTTAGCAAATCTAGTCAGAAAGGTTGCTTCTTCCATAGCAGAGTCGCCCCCTCCGAC
>DALC01000063.1:5734-6627 GCA_002499325.1 Euryarchaeota archaeon UBA538 | reverse complement strand
AGCCAGATCGATTCAGCTCCAGTGCATATGATTAACGATTCAGATTTGTATTCTTCCCCTTCTACCCAGACAGAATAAGGCTTCTTACTGAGATCAACCCTTTCAACATTCTTGTCATGGACCTCAAGACCGAATCTTTCAGCCTGCTCACGTAGTTCCATCATCATCTCAGGCCCCCCAATTCCCTGGGGGTATCCTGGAAAATTTTCAATGTCAGAGGTCAGCATTAATTGTCCTCCTGACATGTATCCTGCAAACATTAGGGGCTCCAACAGGGCTCTAGCAGAATAAAGTCCAGCCGTATATCCAGCAGGCCCCGAACCAATTATTATCACGTTGCGTACCATACCTGCCACGAATGTCCCAATGGGGGGACGTCCTTCAACTATGCCTCTCTAGTTATCACTCAATCATGGCACAAAGTGCTCCAATTGCAGATCTAGCATGAGGCTCAAGTCGGGGCTCAATATGTTCTGGCTCTGCACCGGGGCCGATTATCCCAAGCCCTATGGGTTTTTCATGAACAATCTGCAGCTCGATAATTGACTTGATAACTGCCTGCCCCATTACCAGGCCATGTTGAGTCTGCCCCTTCTCTATTATTCCGAGACAAGCAGCCCCTTCTATGTCTTCTCTGGATAACAATCGATCCAAGGCCAAAGGTACTTCCATAGCTCCTGGTACCCACACAACTTCATCTACTGCAAGCTCGCCTTTGGTCGCTTCATCGGTCGCCCATTCTAGCATTCTCTGAACTTCTGACTGGTGGAATGAACCACACACGATTGCAATCTTCCCCTTCATGATGATACCTCCATATTTCTGATCGTGTCGACAATTGCTTGGGTTCTAGAATCTATTTCGATATTCACCCTGTCTCCCTCTGATTTGGA
>DALC01000063.1:4586-5362 GCA_002499325.1 Euryarchaeota archaeon UBA538 | reverse complement strand
ATCTTCCGTTACTGTTCCTATTGTTAGTGACATCCCATCAATTGCAACATATCCCTTCTGCAGAATGTAGTCAGAGAACTCTGCTCTATTTTCGATCAATAGATTAACAGACCCTTCATTCTCAACCTTTTCCATTATTTTAGCAGTAGTAAGGACATGGCCAGAAAGAATATGCCCTCCTAGTTCATCTCCAACCTTCAAAGACCTCTCTACATTTACTTTATCTCCAGCTTTGATTTTCCCCAAGGTAGTTCTATTGAGAGTCTCTTCAATTATGTCAAAATGGACAATATTCCCATCAATAGAAACTACTGTCAGGCAAACTCCATCGAGGGACACACTCGCTCCTATTTCTAAGCCTTCCTTGAATCCTCCAAGGTCCACACTTATGGCCCAAAAACTTCCCTTATCTTTCACGCTCTTTATTGAGGCGAACCCAGATACAATACCCGTGAACATACTAATCTTCCTCGTAGGGGCCACCTTCTGAATTTGGCCAGAGATCAAGAATTCGTGCAATAATTTTCCGCGTCCCGTCGAGATCATCTGATAACCCTTCCACTCTAGTTAACTCAACGTCTGAGAATCCATGTTCGTCTAAGCCAGTTCTGATTGAATCTATAGAATGCTTCTGGTCATAACCCAGAGCGATTACATTTGGCTTCACAACATTTAGGATATCAAAGATAGGAGTGCCTGGAGAGTTTCCGACAATTGCCTCGTCTACTGGTTTCAGTCCTTTAACCATCCTACATCTGAGCTCCTGGCTGGTAACT
>DALC01000063.1:3141-4444 GCA_002499325.1 Euryarchaeota archaeon UBA538 | reverse complement strand
CTAAGCCAGTTCTGATTGAATCTACAGAATGCTTCTGGTCATAACCCAGAGCGATTACATTTGGCTTCACAACATTTAGGATATCAAAGATAGGAGTGCCCGGAGAGTTTCCGACAATTGCTTCGTCTACTGGTTTCAGACCTTTAACCATCCTGCATCTGAGCTCCTGGCTGGTAACTGGCTCATGTTTCTGGGATCTAACAGTGTCATCATGTGCAACAACAACCACAAGTTCGGTCCCGAGTGATTTGGCCTGTTCCAAATAATGCAGATGCCCAGCGTGAAGAAGATCGAAAACACCCACTGCCATGACTCTGACCATGTTACACACCCCAACTATCTAAACTCAAGTCTTTGCTTCACACCATATCCATCGATTCCATGATATCATTTCCTGTAATCATGGGAATTCCATGCTCCTCAGCATATTTCCTAGCTTCCTGCAGTGATAGTGCTCCGTCGCCATCAGGATCGAGCATCTCCGCGCCTATCGTACAGGGAATATTTCCGGAGAGCCTAGCTATGGCGACTGCCAATTCTGTATGCCCCTGCCTCTTCGAAAGTCCGCCCGGGGATTCTCTGCAAAGAGGAATATGGCCCGGAGTTCTGAATTCCTTTCCTAAAGCTTCCATAGCTTCGGAGTTCGAGAGTTCATACACTTCTCCGGCCAACTCACCAAATCTTCTGGTTGTCAATGCCCTGTCCCTATCAGTAATCCCAGTATACGTCTCCCTGTGGTTCAGGGACAAAGTAAATGCCGATCTGCTATCATATTGAAGGTCATTGGTTATCAACTCTCCAAGTACCGGGTTTTCTTCAACTATGGAAGCACTTGAGTGTATGTCCTGAAGCCAAGGGAGCCCAAACTTCTCACCTATTTCATCACCAATTGCGAGGAAAAGTAAACCTCCACAGTCTTTACGAAGTCTCCTCATTATCCCTGGAGTCGCTTTGGCGGCAGGCCAAAGAAGATCAGTCTCTCTTTCCCTAAAATCCGAGTCAAAAATCATCACAGGATTCCCCAAGGAGAAAGCCTCAATTGCCTCAGCTATGCCGTTACCCATGACTATCGGAGGGGCTACACATACCACTTATTTTCGGTCAAAGTATCTCTATCAGTGCTTATCCAACAAAAATTTCCATTCTCCAGAGTTCATTATCTGAAGTTGAGTTGTAATACTTCAGTCCGAACCCCTAAACGTAACCAATACCAGCCGACCCTATGGCGGGACGTAGCGCAGCCACTGCATCATTCATCATTTTGCTAATGTTGCTACCATTGGCTTCCTCAGATATTCAGCCA
>DALC01000063.1:1992-2722 GCA_002499325.1 Euryarchaeota archaeon UBA538 | reverse complement strand
ATCGCAATTCTTTGGACGACAGACTTGAATGGCTTCTGGAGCAACCCCCCCAAACCCAACAAGACTGGTGGAAGAGAGCAGAATCTGGAAGTGCCAGAATTTTCATTGATTATGACCACCATCCTTCCGATGCGGATGTCGAGGAATTGGAAAGCTTAGGGGTCAAAGTCACGTTTCGTCCCAAATATCTTGATACTGTTTCAGCAACTGCTCCGTTTGAAACTATACTTTCTCAAGATGGAATTAGGTCTCTTCCCGGAGTAGTAATGATCGAGGATCTCGGTCTGGCAGAACCACACATGAATGAGGCCGTCCCTAACATGGGTGTCGATCAGGTTTGGACTGACTTCGGCTTTGATGGGACAGGCTCAGTGGTTGCAGTTCTGGACACTGGTGTCAGAGGAGACCATGAGGGCTTGAATGATATGGATGACGAGCCCTTTACTACAGGTTGCGAGCAACCTGATCCAGACCCCCTGGAACCAAATCCAATTTTTGTTGATTGCGATCCGAAGATTGTAGCATTCTATGATGCAGTATTGATGGATGCAGAACAAGACCCTTCCACCTCTTACGATTCAGGAACTCATGGGACCCACGTAGCTGGTATTGCGGTAGGTACAGGAGGGGGGCAAACCGATCCTACCACAGGGCAAAAGTATGTCGGAGCGGCACCAGGGGCGTTTCTAATCAACATCTTAGCTTGTTGCGACGGAGATATAGAGGATGT
>DALC01000063.1:0-1622 GCA_002499325.1 Euryarchaeota archaeon UBA538 | reverse complement strand
ATCGTCACGTCATCACTAGGAGAACAGCAGCTAGAGGTTCACTTCGACAACAACGGCGACTCAGCCTGGAGCAGGCAGATGGATTCTGTTGTCGAGGCAGGAATAATCACCACCCTCTCAGCTGGTAATGAGTTCGGAGGGGCCACTTTTGCCGGTTGTAACACCATAGACAGTCCCGGCGATTCTCAACTCCCGGTTACTGTTGCGAGCCTGGACAAGGATCTAGGACTGGCTATCTACAGTAGTCGAGGCTATACTTCTGATGGCAGAGTGAAGCCAGATGTTGCAACTATCGGTTCCAACATCATGGCCCCTGACGCGGCATCCAGCGATGGATATACCAGCAAGTCGGGAACCAGCATGGCTACACCACTCATGGCAGGTATCGCCGCATTGATGGTAGAGGCAAATCCGGATATCACCCCTACAGAATTCAAGGATATTATTTCAGCTCATTCTATCGAGAGAGATTTGCAACTTCTCGACGATCCAGGATTCAATGATTGTAGTATCCTGGAGACCCGTCCAGATAATGAGTTTGGATACGGACAGGCTGATCCGTTGGCCTTCGTGGAAGCAGCAGGAAGCATTGACAGAACGCTGAATGTCAGTATGAATCTCGAGACACTACAAGAAATTGGAAACCAGTCATACGTATCAGGAACAGCTTCTGGCGTCGCCCCTGGTATGGGTATTGTAGAGGTCAGAGTAGGTGGGGGAGTATGGAAGGGAGCGGCCGATCTGAAGGGTGATTGGAGTGAGTGGAGAGTAAAGCTTGACCCCCATACCGAATCTGGAAACTCTACCATATATGCCAGACTGGTAGTAAGCGAGGATAGTATTTCTCCAGTAGACGCAAGGAGAATCATTCTAGTCGATGGTGATGCATCTGAGATAATGTCAGGAGATATGATGCGATTCGGCCTCTCCGTATTCCTGCTCCCGTTCTTGTGTGCGGTGGCACTAATCGCATTCATTGCATTTAGAGAACGCTGGGACAAGAAGATTAATTTCTCGAACAAGGAATCAGACTTACCATCAAAGTTGATGTCAAGTATAGAGGTCATGAATCCGGTTCGCTATTCTGGTTACGTCAAGTCGTCGATTGAAGCTTGGAAAGATGGAAAGTCACTAACTGAGAATCAGTTCAGGAGGTATGTATCACTCTCGATACTATACACTGCTCAGGGTCTTCCACAGGGATTCACATATGTTGCATTCCCTGCCTTCTTAGCTGTTAACGACGTAAGCCCAGTCGCCATAGCGCAACTCTGGGCCGCAATAGCCCTGCCATGGACATTCAAGTTTGTGTGGGGCCCGATGGTGGATGGTGTCCAAGCCCCTTCCTATGGACGGAGGAGACCTTGGATACTATTCGCACAAACAGGGATGGTAGTAACTCTGGGAGCACTACTATTCGTTTCTAATCTAGCTGAATCTATACAACTAGTTACGCTGATGCTGTTCATTCACAATTTATTCTCATCTTTGCAAGACGTAGGTGTCGATGCACTAGCGGTAGATGTGTTGCAACCGGATGAGGTCGCCAAGGCGAACGGATTCATGTTTGCCGCCAAGAGGGCTGGATATATCTTGGGTGGAGCGATTCTGGGGATAATGGC
>DALC01000025.1:3891-6450 GCA_002499325.1 Euryarchaeota archaeon UBA538 | reverse complement strand
GGGGGCTTTACGTTACCATCACAATTTAGGTTGTGGTAGTCGATTAATTTTGCATTCGAAGTGGCCAGTCGGTGAGCAAGCAAATCACTATGTGAATGATTTTCGTCCTCTATTTCTGTAACTGGGTCTATCCAGTCCATGCTTCCATCCCCCGAACCTCCGGAATCATCAGAAAAAGATAGGCAACCGGATAGAGGTGCGAGTATCATCAGAGCGGTCAGTAGCCATACCGGACGGAAGTTCATAGCCCGCCGGGACAAACCTACCCTATCAAATTCCCCCTTTTACGCCCGGCCCCATAGGGGCCGAAGTTTAGTTTCCATATGGCGAATCTATGTCTAATTGGACGATATACAACCCACTTGTGATACAAGAGAGATATGTGTAGCCATCATGATACTCTGCTGCCCACAGGAAGGGAGTCCAACCGAAATCATAGAATGAGCTATCCAGAGGGGCACCGTCCGCCCCATGAGGGAGATGGTAGCCAATGGTTGAGGAAGCGTGTGCTCCTGTCTTATTGGTATTCTGTAAACCTTCATACATCAGAGTCTCTATGTCTATTACCCATAGTCCAGCGTGATAGCTACTGAGGTAAATTCTGCCATCCCAAGCACCTCCGAAACTATTGTCGGGAAGTCCCGGAAGTCCGGTTTGGAAAATCTGAGTGTCCGCATTATGGGGGCTGAAAAGAAGCCACTCTTCGCCTTCGGGAATGTGGTGATCCATCGCGAATGGTATCTCCCACCCATGGATTAACTCAGGGAGGAATCTAAAATTCCCATTGTTGATTTCGTAGGCAGTAGTATCCAGAAGGTAGCTCATACCTGTTCCCACTGTTGTACTGAGCACCTCGGTTGCCACAATTGTAAGGTGACGCTTTCCTATCGGGTATCCCAAATGGCTAGCATCTACCATATCGTCTATCGGCTCGGCATAGTGGATATACGACGCCCTGCCTCCATTTTCATTACTAGTGCAACCGCAGTCAATTTCCCCATCACCATCAAAATCCTCGAATTCCATCCATTGGCCGACTTCGGGAGCTCTCCAATTACACCCAAGTTGAGTTCCGAATGAACCCCTGCATGCTGCTGCTATTGCCAGATACTCAGCTAGATCGTTTCCAGGGTGAGGGACGTCAGAAACATCGAATATTCTCAATCCTGCTTCCCAGTATGCACCATAAACGAAAGTCCTATCGAAACGAGGATCACTTGAGTCATCACCTGGCCAAGTCTGGACTGTCATGTCATGAATGTATATCCATCCACCTAGAGTAGACTCCCAGCTCACTTCGGCTTCTCCTACCTTGACTATTCGTGGCAGATCGCCATAACCAGCGAAATTTAGATGCGCGATTGTAATTCCACCGCATGCGTCTCCTTGGCCGACGTCACATTGCTCGTAGTCTGGATTGGCTACGAAGATGTACCATTCGTTGTCAATCATGTGTGTGTACAGGTTGTGAGGCCCGCTGGGATGATCGGCATCATACCATGAATCGACCCAACTCGGATTACTCTTGTCAGTTACATCAACTAGTGTTACAGTGACTTGCGCGGGATCCTCCCACGACCCGACATTTGGATCAGCAGCTCCCGGATCAACCAACTGATTCTGCACTATCACATATTCTCTGGCATTGTACTCCAAGTACTTCACATCCAAGACCTGCGTATTGGGATCGTAGTACACACCTGTTACCGTCGTATTCTCCGGGTTAGTGACATCTACGATATGCATCTCTGACCATCCTGCAATGTACGCGTACTTTTTGCCATCCGGAGAATCCGCAACTTGAATCTCCGCATTGCCAGGGGCAGTCAGAGGGTTGTAGCTTACGGGCCTTATGTTATCTGTGAACATCACATGCTGGCTGGCATTTCTGTGATCATGATCCTCAGTTTGGATCAAGGGATCGACCAACAATGTACTTGGAGATTTATTTGTCGTTTCACTTTCTGAGAGCGTCACAGTAGCGAAAATTGCAACTATCAAGCAGACCGCCAGTCCAATCGCGGCCACTACCCTATCAGTACTCACATTAACCGGAGGGCATAGGTCATGTTGAAGCCATCGCCCCTTCACGCAGGGTCATGAACGCAAACGCGGGGTATGCCATGATGCTGGTTTCACTGTTGTTGGTGTCACCGGTATCGGCACACGAGCCCAAGGAATACACAATCCTGCTCAAGGAGGATGGCATTACTCCGAATGGCGTCTCTCCCGGAATTCTTGTCACTTCTGACTCGCTGTTCTTTTACAATGTGGATGGAAGGGAAAATGCGACTCACAGGNNATACACGGTCCTGTTGAAGGATGACGGCCCCACGCCAAATGGCATCTCGTCCGGAATTCTTGTCTCATCAGATTCTCTGTTCTTCTACAATGTTGACAAGAGGGAGAATGTGACACACAGGGTTCTCATCGACGTCGAGGGAGATGGAGACTTCCAAGGCATGGACGATATCTCCACACCTTGGCTTAGCGGAGAGTGCGAACTCAATGAGACAGGGGAAAGAGTAGATCCTGACTGTAAGGTAACTAGTTTACTCC
>DALC01000025.1:0-3534 GCA_002499325.1 Euryarchaeota archaeon UBA538 | reverse complement strand
TCAATGAGCCACCAGATAGACGCTAATGGGACATTGGAGGAGTTCTACTTCTCGGTCTCTTTCTCTGAGGATGTCCACTCAGACAGTCAGGATTTTCCAACCGGACCTACAGATCAGTCGAATTTAGAAAAAGAAAACGATGATTTACTGCAATTCGCATTGTTAATGTCCTTAGTAGGTGTCCTCATTCTCCTTCCGAGGCTCCTATCNNGGAAGGGAAAATGCGACTCACAGGATTCTCGTGGATGTGGAGGGGGACGGTGCATTCGATGGAGTTGACGATATCTCCACTCCTTGGCTGAGCAACGCTTGCGAGCGAAATGAAACCGGCCAAAAATTAGACCCATCATGCGAGGTTACATACCTGCTCTTATTGGATCCTTCAAACGGACTATTGCCCTCCAATGTTTCAATGATGCATCAGATTGATTTCAACGAAACAACGGAGGAGCGAAGTTTTGTTGTTTCATTTTCGGAGGACAGTCATTCCTCAGACCAAGTGCTGCCTATCGGGGGCGTTGAGGAGGTACAGAGTCAACCAACTGATCAAACGCCCTTGAGATTCGCTCTAATTGCATCTATTGCGGGGATTTTAGTCCTCCTTCCGATGCTCTTCCCTGGTAAGCCGTAAATCTGAATTTCAACGGTTGCCCTCAATAACCCCTAGCCCTCCCGCCAGCTTAGGGGCGCTTAGCTCAGCTTGGAAGAGCGCCTGGTTTGCAACCAGGCGGCCGGGGGTTCAAATCCCCCAGCGTCCACCATTAACAGCCATCAAATCCTGTGTTACAATTATTCCATCTGATTGAATAGAATTCTCGAGATCGATGGCAGAAATAATTGAGTTTGCAATTCTCTTAATCACGGGCACTACTACTGAGTTTCCAGCTTGTTTGTACAAATGGGAGTTCGCAACATTCTCAGGGAGTACGAATGAACTGTCGAATCCCTGAATCATAAAGCACTCTTTCGGCGTCAACTTCCTGAAGCCATGTCGTGTTTTTATCAACGGGACGTTGTGGCCACCTGTTCCCATGTTAGCTGTCAATGTAGGGCATAGCCTGCTCTTGTTCTCGCGAACATACTTCCTCCTCCACTGATAGACGGTTTCTCGTGAGGTCATGCCCCTCTTGAGCTCATCGTACATGTAAGCATCCTCTCCATAGTAGTACTTGTCATCGACCTTGCTCTCGAATTCGAAGATATCTCCGATGTCGGTCTCCAAAGGAATCTCGTCTGGAAAACTGAAACAATCCGACACTCCATCATCTAGGAAACCGACAACGTAGATCCTCTCCCTGTTTTGAGGAATATCTCCGTAATCACACGCATTCATGACCTTGTGGTGTATTTTGTACCCCATGCCCTCCATCGAGCTGCGGATTATCCTGAATGTCCTCCCGTTGTCATGACCGACCAGATTTTTCACATTCTCCAGGAATACGATGGATGGGCGCTTGTCTTTCATGATTCTCTCTAACTCGAAATACAAGTTCCCCCTTCCCTTCTCATCATCGAATCCCTGCCTGTATCCTGCAACTGAAAACGCCTGACAAGGGAAGCCAGCCAACATGACATCAAAATCAGGGATTTCAGTGCTCGGAACATCCCTAATATCTCTTGTATCGAGCTCAACTTCATGATTCTGCTTGTAGGTAATGGACGCCTTTTCGCAGAATTCATTCGCATAAACTACGTCAAATCCCGCTTGTTCGAATCCGAAATCAATTCCTCCGACTCCTGCAAAAAAAGAGGCACAAGCTAACATTGTCTATCCTACAAATTTATCCGTCGTTCTTAGTGTTTATGCGTGGTATATTTTGTGTCACTATCAAACTTCTAAACTTGCTAGATTGAGGTCTGATTCAACCACTCTTCACAAACCACGTGAGTGCAAGCTGGTGGGTCGAAGAGAAGCTTGGAATCACTGTCTATTATGTCCAAAATTAGGTTTGACCCGGGTCCCTCCTGGACTGTTACAACGGAGCTGGTTGAAGCGGGAAGGTAGTCTTCCCCCGTACTGGCGAGAGATAGCCTGATGGTATGTCCAGCCTCTATCTGAACATCCATGGCGAAGAACTCCATCTTGGCATTGATTGTCTCTAGAATGGGTATCCAAGTCTGCTCATCAGATCCGCCCTCATGGTATCTCAGGTCCATAATGGCGTGCCCGATGTGAATACAATCTCCCATCTCAGAGCAATCTTCCAGAAGGGCGTATATTTGACCTCCCAAGGTAGATGTTGATACATCGATATGTAGTCTGGGAAGGCCGGAGATCCATATGTCCTCAACAAGCGGGGAACTCTCATAAACAGGCCCAAAATTACCGTTAGGCAGAATATTGGTAGTTCCTCCTGCAATGTTAGATAGAGCACCTCCAAGGTCAAGAGACATTTCCTCCATTCCGTCCGGAGGGTACCGGTCCTCTATTCTCCACTGACCTTGGTTTGACTGGATTTCTACGAATAATCCAGGTTGTTCACCTATGCCCTTTAGGTACCAGTCAAACCATTCTAGGAGGTCTTGCATCCAGTCAAAACGAACCATCTCAGGGTATGCCTCTCTACCCCTGCCATCCCCGGAGCGATCAAAGTGATAGTCGGGCCTGTCGGGGTAATCGTGGTCCCATTGCCCAAATAGGCCCTTGGACTCTATGCCGACATCCTTCAGTTGATTGATAACTGGTATCGCCATGTGTGGGTCAACGTTCCAGTCATGCATTCCCTGAATCAGGTATACTGATCCCCGATAGTTCTGAAGCACCCTATCGAGGAAGTACCTCTCCTCCCAGTAGGTACCAGCAAACTCGCTTCCCCAAATGTAAGCCGAGATCCCAGTACCAGGTCCGATTATGTAGTCCGGACACATATTTCCTAAGTCCCCATCATCGCCATCGATACCATAGGAGCCGTAGACGCCATTATGCATAATCGCAGCTCTAGCTTCGCTACTTCCATTTTTCCACATCAGCTCCATCACCCCTATTAGGCCAGAAATGGGGACTATTGTCGCTAGATGCTCATTTCCAAATGTCGCCGCCTGCCAAGGTGTGGAGCCATCGTATGACTTTCCTATCATCGCGACTTTGCCATTACTCCAATCTTGTGTCCCCAGCCATGTCACAGCCGCATCCACGCCCAGTTGCTCAGCATTTCCCATTAGGTCCATGCAGTGATTAGAACGACCGGTGCCCATAACCGAGACCTGTGCGAATCCGTAGCCATGAGGTAGGAGTTGGTCAATTATCATCTGACCTAACCACGTTCCGGGGACTTCAATTGAGGGGGTCTCGACACTTACTTCGTCGAAGTAGGGCCCGAATTCCGCTATGATTGGAACTGAAACTCCTTCAGGGACATCTGGTAGCCAAACTGCCAAGCTCACCAACCCATTGGGTGCTGACCCGCCTTCACTAAGGGGCAGTTGAAACTCCACAAAATGATGTGTTGAGTTCCACTCATTTTCAGTCTCCAGTATGTCATACTGTCCGAATTCCATCACATAACCATTTGAGTAGCTGGTTAGGTAGGGCCA
>DALC01000090.1:2753-3422 GCA_002499325.1 Euryarchaeota archaeon UBA538 | reverse complement strand
ACTCTATTCAATGTCTCTTCAATTCCCGTCCTCTTATGCTCCTTGGTAGGGATGGAACTAGATAGTCTAGATATTTCAGATCTGAGCCTATTTCTAAGTAGAGGATTAAGTAATCTTTGCCGGTCAGGTTTTCTAATTTCAGAGTTTTTAGTATTTGCAAACCAGGTGTAACAAATGATAGATACTGCATGACTAAGGTTCAGTATTGGATAACCTTCCCAAGAAGGTATTGTTACTAGTAAATCGCACTCATGTAGCTCCTGATTTGTAAGACCAATATCCTCGGGCCCAAATACATAGGCAGTCTTGCCTTCTACTGAGGTCAAACTCTGAGTTAACTCCTCTGGCAATATGAAATGTCTGAAAGAAATTTTATCTCCTACTTCTCTCTTCCCTGATGTCCCTACGACTATAGAACAGTCTTGAGTAGCATCCGCTAAATTTTGAAATGTCCTGCAGGAGTCTAATATGTCTTGAGCGTGTTTAGCCCTGTTCCTAGTATCTTCGCTCCAATCATTATCTCTTCCAACTATTCTCAAATCAGTAATTCCGAAATTAAGAACAGTTCTGGCTACTGCACCAATATTTCCATCATATTTGGGTCTAACAAGGACGATTGCAATATTGTTATTCTCTATTGGAAGATCGATCGGCAATCTTCCGCCCATG
>DALC01000090.1:0-2360 GCA_002499325.1 Euryarchaeota archaeon UBA538 | reverse complement strand
ATGTACCCAGCAATCCAGTTTCTCATTCTCTTACTTCCCACGTCTGAATATTCGCTAACAAGTCTCTTGTTGTCATCGAAACTATCGGTAAATTGATCGGGATAAAGCTCCAAAAGTCTGATTGCCCTGATTTTGATAAATGATGGTCTGATATTACCCATATTATTCCTCCAATAACTTAACTTCTAGCGGAAACCCTTCTTCCCTGGTGCATACTACAGTTATCTTTCTGGGGGGCTTCTGCATACCTCTTGACCAGATATAATGGTTGACGGCCTCGTCTATCCAAATATCCTCGTCTTCCCTCATCTTCATGTGTCTAGCGACGTGAATTTTAATTTCTGCCATAGCCCTGTTAGCCCTCCTAGTTCTAGGAACACCCCAAGCCGCTCTTAATGGAATAGTCATCTCCTTTATTTCAGCCATGTAATCACCTCTGTAGCTTACTTCTTCGCCACATGTGACGCTTAGGATGTGTGGTAGTGTTCCTGTTAGTCCTCAACATTACCCACACGGGGACTCTCCTGTTTTGTTTCGTGACTTTCATCAGGCGCCTTTTCTTAGCATTCGGCTTGTTTCTTGCCATCATATCACCTAATAATTTGATAGTCCTGGATGCCTTTCTATTGCATCATCTCTCACAGCATGAGCTACGGAATCTAATAATGCCTGGCCTTCCTGGGTCAACACCTTCCCATGGTTGACATTCCCAGCAGGGTTCATCTTGCTCTCTATTAGGCCAGCTTTTGTCAACTGTTGCATAATGGTTCGGGAAATATTTCTTGACCCTGCAACCGCCCTATTAGGTTTCACACCTCGATCCTTGGGGCCACCAAAGTGCTGAGCCATGTGGTTAGCACCAATCGGACCTAATTTGCCAACTTTCCTCAATACGGCGGCGGATCTGATATGCCACCAATTTTCTTGCGAGGGGGGCCTCTCTCTGTGTGTACCTGTTTTGACTATTTTAGACCATTCTGGCGGATTTATTGAGGATACATTAACCAAACGAGCTGAAAGCTCGTTAATCAAAAGGTCCGCTGGAACATCGTGATACGTAGTCATTGGCTCACCAAGCAGCCGCCCGTCTGACAGTTCATATTTAACCATGATGACATGTTACTCCAAAAGAAGTGGTACCAAAATGAGTTACATAGCTCTACAAGGTTTGAAATTACTTTGTGGTCACGCACGTACATGAGGAAGACAATGTCACAGAATCCTAACATGCTTAGGACTATGGTAGGTATAGGTCTGACCTTGATTTTTGTATTGGGATATGCAGTCTACTCAAATACAGTTGAGTCAGAGTATTATGGGTATGAAACAACCAATACTTCAGAGTCTCTGGTACCTAGTCAAGACGATGATTCTGTTGCAGAGTGGTTTTTATCAACGAACATGCCAATGACGTGGGTCAATGTTACAGTTACCGGAGCTCCCCAAGATTCTACACTAAGAGTTCAAGCCGATGGTACTCCATGGTTTCACTCTCCATTCCTAGGTGATAATCAAGAATTTCCATTCAGTTGCGAAGGCGATGGGGATTATTCAGATATAGTTGAGACCTGTGATTATTCAACAAATCATGAAATCGTAATAACCCAGGAAGAAAGCACCCTGAGAGGAATAGTCTCTTCCGTATTACCTATAGAAGGATTAGGCTATCTTCAAGCCGATAATCTGGAAGAGGCATATGGTAAGGCTGGCGACTTAATTTCACAAGAAGCAACAACCATCACTTGGCGAATGGGAGTATATGATGATGAGGGCAATGCTGTTGATTCCGTTGGAATAGAACTGAGTGTATCGATGGTTAATCACGAATTAATAGTTGTAAATGAGTTTCAGATTGATCCTATCGAAGAGTCCGTTTACAGTCTAGCAACACTTATTGGCTGCTTCAGCCTTATGTTGGTACTTCCATTGATAATATATTTCTCTGCAATATACAAAGCGAGGAAAGATGAGTCAAAAAGGCTAGAAGCCCCCCCAGTAGAGAATTAGTGCTACTTCAATTCGACAAGGTTTAATTCTATTAGTTTAGATATTGATGCTGAACAACGCTGTCTGGCTGGGATTATCTCTTCTTCATAGCAATCCTCCATAATCTGTATAATTTCTGACAATGTCCTGTTACCGTCTATAAGATCCCATAAGCCTGAATTCAACCTGTCCAATGGTCTTCTGAGCAGTCTAGGAGCCCCTGTTAATCTAGCAAGTAACCATTCGAATCGATTAAATTCCTTCTGGATAATAATAACGACTTGTCTATCTGATATTCCGTTATCCCCTAATATTCTATTTGGCGTATCATAGGAATTTCCATATTCCCACAAACAAGGTACCCGAATAGGGAT
>DALC01000051.1:505-3306 GCA_002499325.1 Euryarchaeota archaeon UBA538 | reverse complement strand
ATGCTAAGCGATGAAGAACGCCTAACTGTAGTGAATGTTGTAGCGTCGACAAGAGTTGCCGAGGAGCTTGATCTCCCGGATATAGCAATTCAGTTGAATTGCGAATACGAGCCTGAACAATTCCCCGGAGTTGTCTACCGTGTTGTAGATCCGAAGCTGGCAATACTGATGTTCAGATCTGGCAGAGCAGTATGCACTGGCGGTAAGAATCAGCAGAATATTGAAACAGGCATCGAGAGAATGATTGGAGATCTTCGCGCTGCGGGAATCTCAACATGGGATGTTGCCGATGTGGATATTGAGGTTCAGAACATGGTTGCGACTTATTCTCTCTTCTTCCCTGAGGACTACACTGGAGTAGCTAAGATGGATGATATCAACACCAAGGTTATTGATGATGCAGGTGGAATCAGAGCTGCTACTGATGAAGAAGTTGAGAACGAAGACTCCAGAATCAGGGGAATCAAGCAAGGAGAGCCTCTAGCAGCACTCCCCAGAAGACTGAATCTCAACAATCTGACTTTCCATCTTCCTTTTGACAAGGTAGAGTATGAGCCAGAGCAGTTTCCAGGTCTTATCTACAGGTTAGATTACCCCAAGGTAGTTTGCTTGATTTTCGGAAGTGGCAAGATGGTCATAACCGGAGCAAGGGCCAAGGATCAGATTCTAGAGGCTGTTCAGTTCATTCAGGATGAGTTGGCAGACCTTCCTGATTACAGGGCTATGTAATTGAGTCCTTACAGTCACATTGATTTGCAGCATCTCCATAGGAGATGTATGAGTAAGTCACTCGCGTCAGCAATTATGGTAGTTATTCTTCTCTCTTCACAAAGCGTATTGATGTTTTATTCTGATGAAATGGAGAGTATGGATGAAGACAGTTTGAAGCTAGAATCGACAAGCAGAAACATTGCGATTACAGATGTTCCAAACTGGCGGGTTGGAGATAGGTGGGTCTATGACGGCTACCTTGATGTTGGAGAATTCGTTAGCTCCTCGGGCGTGTCCACGAACGTACAATTCCTGACGGGTACGCTAGATAGGACAGTCACGGATATCTACACAACGATCGTTGATAACCGTTCAACGCTGGTTTATGAGGCGGTATCTATCGGCACCTATGACGCTCAGAATGTGAATCTTGATGGAAATACTGGTGATTTAGACATAGAGATGCAGACTTTGGAGTTAGTTCGTGCATCTGACTTGGCAGTTATCGAACAGGAAGCGACAATAGACATAGACTTTGGATACAGAATTTTCTGGTGGACAATAGATATTGATGTAGCAGAATTGACTATTACTCAGACATACTCTCCTCCTACCGAGGGATATGACTTCCCCCTTACTGTCGGGGACTACTGGTCATCTAGCTATTACCAAGAGACTGATTATCAAGGCTCTAGTGATTTCGTGGATATACCTGATGATAGTCAGTCTACTGAATCTAGGAGCTGGCAAGTTATGAGTAGAGGCGCACCAGGTACTTCTTTTGCCTCCTGCCAGCAATCATACAATGTGACAACCTTCGATTCTAATGGTTCAGCGGATGGGTACAGGTGGTTCTGTCCAGCAGTCAGAGGGGATGTTTCATCTAGTACAGACATAATTGACGGAATAAATGCATTCCATGAGCTAGAGACTTACCAGGCCGGAAGAAGTAAGCAGATCTCGATTGAATTTGAGTATCCCCTTTCTCCTTTGGACTTCGATACATCGGCATGGGCAAATGTGACTCAAAATGGTCAACCTGTTTCAGGGCAAGAGCTAGAGTTCAGATATGGAATTGATGGTGATGTGAGAACCGTCACAACCTCAGCAAATGGTTCTGTCAACATTGCATTCAATACAGGTAATTCTGTCGATGACTCCACCGGCGGTAGTGAAGCGGGGAGCCATGGTGTAATTGCATGGATTCCCTCTCAGAAGATAGTTGGCGCTTCGACAGTGACAATTGACCCAAATGTCAGTACTATTGATTTGGTCGCGCTGACAGAAGGAGTCACGGTTGACAGGACAAGAGGTCAGTCCACCACCACCCTAGCTTCCTCTACAGGCTTCAATGCTGTTCCTGGAGACATTCTAAAATTTTATGTCCCTATTCAGAACAGGGGCCTGATGACTTCTCCCTCGACGACAATGAATGTAGTTTCCCCTGACGGGTCTACTCAAACTGTTCAGGTCCCACCTCTTGACAGTCTGGAACAGGCGGTTGTGGAGGTGAATTGGACTGTACGAAATTCCCATCCCATCGGAGAGATCACTCTTTCGTTCCAAGTGGATCCTGATGCGTTGATTTCTGATGATGGAGACAGAACGAATAACAATGGCGTATTTTCTTTGTTTATCGGAAGGCTTCCAATCGTATCTCTGGATATACCTGCCCAATCCTTAACTAAGTCTGAGGTGGTGTTGGACGGTAGTTTCTCTTATGATGAGGATGGAGGGGATCTGTCTTGTTTGTTCACCATTTCAATGTCGGAGGGAAATTCGGTTTCTTCTACAGAGGAAGATTGTGTTTTTGAGCACACATGGGATGATGACGGCACTTACGATGTCCAACTGTCCATCACAGATGATGAAAACGACGAGGTAGTTGTTGTCCAGAGTATAGAGATTCTAAACAGACCTCCTGAAATCTCCATTGGTTCCGAGTATGAATGGACCTACGTTCTCTCCCCTCTACAATTCAATCTCGAGGAGCGTAGTGATGTTGACACTCAGACACCACAGGCTCCAATGGACATACTATGGGACTCCACATACCCTTGTGACGAGGGCCAAGTTGGGGTCTATTGCAC
>DALC01000051.1:0-120 GCA_002499325.1 Euryarchaeota archaeon UBA538 | reverse complement strand
TCAAACAAAACAATAGAGGTCAGGAATATTGCACCTACTAATCCTCGTGCTGAGATATGGATGGGAGGAAATAGAATGATGCCAGATAGCAGGGGAGTCTACATGGCCAATGAGGGAGAT
>DALC01000085.1 GCA_002499325.1 Euryarchaeota archaeon UBA538 | reverse complement strand
ACTTGGACATTGAGTACCCTTCCCGAGATGAGGTTACCAGAGTCGTCTTCCAGTCTCACTGTGACAGTAGCTTCCCCTTTAATGGAGGGTAACAAACTCTGCCAGACGATACTTGTACTATTTGTCATATCTTGGATCATAGAAGAAAGTGAGGAGGGGTTCAATGGATCTGATGACGAGACTAAAGGCGAAGAATGTAATTTGTAAACGCATTCATTCGGTTTGAAATCAGGAGTTTGTATCTTCAAAACGAGATCTTTTGGCTCTTCACTGGAATTGAGTATAAAAGCAAATAAATTAGCCTGGCCTACAACCAGATTCTCCATATCAACATCGAACCAGAAGCCTCCATCTGAACTACTGATTCCTCTCCTCATTCTCATCCTGTCATGTAATCTAAAAAACGGCTTACATTCACTTCTTGCATGTTGAAGAAGCCTGTCCCAAGTTTCCTCGCCTACTTCTGGGTGTCTGAAAAGTCCGTCTATAGCCGTCGGTTCAACCATTAATTCTAAACTTGTTCTGAACTCAGATTCGGATATTAGAGAAGATCTTCTCAAGTGAAGTAGTAAGAGTAAGGACTCTTGTAATTCGGACATTGTGTAGCCTTCTCTGAGTTCCGATCTAACCGTTTTAAGATACTCAGTAATTCTTATTCCAAGTAGGGGGTCAATATGCGCTTTTATGACATCGTTGAATGGTCTGTTCAGCAACGCCGGGTGAATTGGAGGAGAAAATGCCTCAAGCATGCCCCATGGTTCAGATGCATTGAATCTAGATCTGATGGAGATAAGTTGGACCCCATAACCTGCCAGTAGAGACCCGGTGGATAGTGCCAGTAATACTGGACTAACCTCTTCTTGACCAGATGGGAACCATAGGGATAATGCGAGAAGAATTGATGAGGTAGCAATCAATGATGAGATTGCTGTAACCTGTCTAATCGACCCATCTAGCGTCGCCCTCATTTCAGCATAACCATGAGAACTCCTAAATGTTAGGCCAGAGGAAGTTAGTGAATCTGCTTCATAGTGAAATATCGTTCTGGAATATGTCATCATCCTAAGCAAGATGGTTAATAAGAAAATGTCAGCGATTAGTATCAGTAATGCTATGGCATATGTTGTTCGTACCAATGAAAAACCACCTGCTGCTTCCCTTAGAGTATCATTCCACCATTCCGTATCATTGCTACCGTATGACTGCGCCGCACCAAGTAGAACAATTGCCAACAATGGTAAAAATAGTACCAGTCTAGCTCCTCCGCTTACCAGTAATCTATCCAACCTCAAAAGCGCTGATTCTTTTGAGCGGAGTGTATCGTCCATCCAGGGAGTTGCTGATACAGAAATATTGGAAATTGGAACTGAAGGAGCTGGAGGTGCAATACCAGATAAGTCATCCGCTAGGGAGTCAAGATCCATGTTTTCATGCTCCTTAATTGACATCGGGACCCTCCGTGCGAGATAGAATCCTCATCATGATAGATTCACTGATGGATATTTGTTGCCCATTTGAATATACCCCCTGCTCGCGAACCTCTATCCTAGATCCTATCCCTAAGCCTGATAATTCCAGTGTCTTCACATCGGTTGGCTGAAGGGCAATCACCTCTATGGTTGCTGAAGAACCAACAGGGATGAATGAAAGAGGTAACAAAAGTCCATCATGGTGAGGTTTTACTGAACGCTTTATAGATGGAATTTTTTTCCCTTTTGGAGTCTGGTCTGGATACCCTAACATCCTATCAAGTGATTCTTCTAAATCGATTGAAATATTATGCTCCATCTTACAAGCAGCGGCATCAACGTCGCCGTCAAACCCAATTACATCGGTAAGTAAGATCTGCAATAACCCCTCCCTCCTTTTTATCCTAGCAGCCGTGTTAAATCCTATCGGGGTTAGTCTGCACCCCTTGTAAGGAACATACGTCAATAGGCCTCTATCTGATAGTCTTTGAATCATTTCAGTTGAAGAAGCGTTGCTAACAGACATTATTTCAGCTAGTTGGGAAGTCTTGACAATAGTACTTGGCTCTGAATCATAAATTTCAAAAATTCTTTTTAGATACATCTCTTCAAATTCACTTAAATCATCCATCCAAATCACCTCCAAGAGCCATAAACTCACATCTGCATGCAGGACATCTGGACATTACCGGTCTCTTGGCCAATGGCACCTTGAGTAACTGTTCACAAGATGGACATGAAAGTATATCGCTGTCTGAGGATGAGATAATATCTACGTTTTTCTCTGTATCTTTACTTTCCATTTCTTCCTTTTTAGCAGGCGGGGCAGTGTCCTCCCTGACTCCAACTTCAAAGCTGTTTGAGCATGCGGGACATCGCACTCTACCCACGTGATTTCCCGGGATACTGAGTCTTTGATTACATGTTGGACATGAAGCCTCTATGTTATCACGCTTCATCCTTTTCTCAATCCTTGAGGAAGAGTCAAGCTTCTTCTTTTCTGTGTCGGGAGTCCTTTCTGTTGCAACTCTCCAGAACGCGAGTAAAATCATCATCAAAACTAGTCCGGAAACTGCACCGAGGAGGGCTGCGGTTGGGTCGAATGGAATCTCAAAACCTTCCGAAGGCCTCTGATTAGCCTGAACCGCTATACTTCCTGAGGAGGTGCTTACGGCAGATGAAAACTTAACCTGCAAGGCTGTAGTACCCTCATCCTGCCAATTTGGGACAGTCAATGATATCGATTTTTCCTCCCCAACATTTAATTGAACCATCGACAATCCTGAATCACTGAAAATATAACCATCCGAGACCCTAGATAGTGAAATATGTCCAGGTAAAGAATCTGAGTTGCCTGTATTTTTAATTGTACATGTGATAATTAGCGTGTCTGAGAATTCCAGAACATCTGGGCTCTGAACACATGAAGAAATCTCTATTACAGGCTGTGGACTAACTAGTTGTACATCTAAATCTGGGATTTGTTCCGAATACCAACTCAAAGGATTCACAGAAATTTCAATTCTGTCTAGTCCCGGACTAGGATCAGTAATCTTAATCTCAAGTTGCCTTACACCTTGGCTGAGAGTGATTGTGAATTTCTGGAGTTCTTTTGAGATACCCGATTCAAATTCACTTATCGAAACCTGTACATTTCTTTGGGGCCCGTCTGTGAGAGAAATCCAATAGTCAATTGATAATCCATTAGAAACTGACCAGTCACTTGATGCAAGGCCTAATGTGACTTCTTGTTGCGGAAGAATTGTAATTGTATGGTTTCCAGATAAGTCCGGAGATACCCCTCCTAAATCACTATTAATTTTCCACTGGAACCATTTTTCTCCATACGAAGAGAAGTTGAAATCTACTGAAATTTCCCTGCTGGATCCTGGACTAATCAAAACAGGCTCCCCTGAGAATAATATCGTTGAGTCGATATCGTAGAGTATGAGCATTACTGATCCTTCCGAATCCCCTCCGTTTTCCACCAATATTGAAGCTGTAAGAATATCGCCAATATACGCCGGTTCGCCTGTTATTGCGATTAACGCTTCTCCCGCTGAAGTGAAGAGTATTGGATTTGGAGACACTGTAATTTGTATGGTTTCAGAAATGTTAGAAGTGGAATTATCTATAGAAATTTCAAATTTTAGTGTCATAATCCCCTCGATGAGTGGACCCAGAGTGATCTCGGATAGTAGATCATCATTGGCATCCCATGTCTCGTTTTGACCAACCGATGAGTGCCATACTCCTTCAGAAAGTAATTTTAATTTCCAACTACCGTTTATACTCTGATTTCCTGTGTTGCTTACCTTAACTGAGATGCTCACATAATCGCCATCGGAGAATGTTTCGTTACCATTAGGCAATGAAGTAGACTGATCGATAACTATTATTTCCCAGTCAGAAGACTCTTGAATTTCTATTTCGGATAACTGTGAGTCATCGGCAGATGCAGAATTGGAGGAAATAAGTATGAAAGAGAGTAATATGATGTATGATACGGTATGCTTCATATCCTCACCTAAAAACTTCCGAGATGTTAGGGCGTATGAAACAAACCCCTTCTAAGGTCACATAGTGACCTTTAACCGACGGTACCGGCTGGAGCCAAATGCAATGGACGTCCAACATTTACTAGAGGTAAAACCAATCGAGCTGGCTGAGAGCTTGCTAGCACGATGGAAGGCATTAGAAGAACAACTTCCCAATGTAATTAGGAATCTGGAAGCAGAGGAGGAGGCTCTTTCCCCCCGTGTTAAGAGAGCAGTTGAATCTCATAGGAAAGCAAATGAAGTTGTAGCTGAAAAGAAGACTGAAAGAGATTCTTCACAAGCCGTTGCTAGAGCGAAATTATCCGAAGTTAAAAAATCAATAGAGTTACTCTCTGAGAAGGGAGGAATGGTAAGTCTGGACCCCGAGTGGAGGAAAGTAAAGCTTCTCGAAGAGCTTGAGGACATAGAGGAGAAAATAGAAACCTCGGCATTGGACCACAAAGAGGAGGGGAAGCTGATTGCCAAGCGGAAGAAGCTAATTGAAAAGAATGAGAAATGGCTCAAAGAAAGGAGAGAGTCTAATCCTGAGATGTCTAGGTATGTTGATTCAAGGAAGACTATGATTTCCAATTTTAGGATTTCAGAAGCGGCACATTCTAGGATGCTCAGGGCAGTGGAAAAGGCACAGCCTCTGTATGAAAAAAAGATATCACTACAGTCTGAAATAAGAGACATAAGGAGACAGTTAGATAGAGCTAGAGAGCTATACGCCCAGTCATCAGGTGCGATTTCACTGTGGGAGGGAAAAATATCTACAGGCTTCGGTGATAGCTCTACGGGATTTGATGACCTTCTCTCAGACATGAATAGGGTGTTAGATGGTGGTGCTTCTTCGTTTGCGAGGAAGAAATCCAAGAAGAAGGAGGAGGAAGAATGAGTGAAGATGATCCCGCCAGCTCATTCAGTGACCTAGAAGATCTTGATGGTCATGAGGTTCAAGAGATGAGGAGTAGCCTTGAAAGAGAGTTAGGTTCTATTGAGAGTGAAAAGAGAGACCTTCGTTCGGAGAGGATGGATCTAGTTAACAGAGTTAGAATTCTCCGTGGCATAGTTGGCAAGATGGAAGGGGCTAATTCGGAGAGAAGGGGACTATTAAGAAAATTTCACGAAATAAGAAAAGCCGCTGATTCATCTAGAAAAAGGAGAGATGATGTGAATAGGCTTATTCCCCCTCCGATGGATGTACTGAAGGAGTGGCTATCCGAGACTTACAGGAGATTGACTACCATTGACAATGACTTGACCGCTGTTCCTACGCTTTCACGAGAATTGGAAGCATTCAGAAGGTTTTTTGAAATTCAAGCATCTATTTTAAAGAAGGCCGAATCTGAAATAGCACACTCCGAATACGTAGAGAAAGCTAAGGAAATGAGAGATGTTACAATAAAACTTGATGCTGGACGTAAGGAAAAGGAGGTATTGGAGAAAGAGGCTTCATCAGAGTCTGGAAATGAAAATAAGACTAGTAGAGCGGAGGTTAGAAAAATTAGTAAGAGGATTTCAAAAATCGATAAGCGGATTGATGTGATCGAATCCAAGAGGAAGTCTTTGGGGAAAGGGCTATCCAGAGTTAGGACTTATCAGAAGATAACCGGTGGAAGAAATAGGAAAGTCAGGTTTTCTGAAATCAAAGCCAAAGCCAAAACAGGTGGCTCACTGAGTACCATAGAACTAGATGCGCTTCTGGGATCGGGAAGTCTATCGGACTTGACTGGAGGAGGTGGGGATGTTGGGTCCGAAGTTGGTACCAAGAATACCCCTACCAAGAAGAAGAGAAGGATTGGGGTCTCTCGAAGGGGACCTAGAAAAGGTAATCTTGCAACTAAGAGAGAAGATTGAGTAAATTACTGCTCTACTATGTGCTTAAATGTCAGTACAAATTCGGTAATGTTGGGGTCCCATATTGAAGCTCGACGAGATAATGGAAGTTTTCGCTCCGGCGAAGCAATCTCTTGAGTCTGGATTAGACGAGAAGCGTGAGTTACGTGACGAATTGAATGCCAAAGTTAGAGCATACTTGGATACGAGGAATGAGGTAAATAGACAGGTCAAAGAGCTGATTTCCGAAGTAAGGTCACAGAAAGAGATTCGTGATGAGGCAAATACCAGGGTCAAGGATCTCAAGCTCGAAAGAGCCATTAAATCGGATGAGTTAAAATCAATCAGAACAGAGTTAAGAGAAATACTGTCCAGACTGGAAGATAGCGGTGAGAAATTAAAGAGAAATTCGGGCCCCTCACCTGCTAAAATTCGGGCGAAGATGGATGCCCTTGAAAGAAAATACGAAAGGGGAGGCTTCACGGGTGCAAGTGAGAAGGGTTTCTTCAGAGAAATGAAGAAGCTCAGTCAAGAGTTGAAGGAAGCGAAAGAATCGAACAAAGATGGAGGAAGGCTAAGTGACTTGAAGTCCAGTGTTCGTAGTGCTGAAAGGGCCCAGGAAGAAGCTCACAATAGAGTTGAGAAGGCGGTAATATCGGCACAGGAAGCTCACGATTTGATGGTTGAACTGTCAGAAGAGGTTGACAGGTTGCGTGATCAGGCTAATTCGGCTCATTCTGGATTGACTAAATCCAAGAAGGAGGCTGACTCGATACATAGCCTGTATATCGTTTCGTTAAGGTGTATTCACTCCATTCAGGACATGATTAAAGCGATTGAGATGAGGACGGATGAGAATGTATCTGAAGAAAAAACCGAGGTCTCTGATCTCATGTCCAAATTGATGTCAGGGGATACTCTCTCTACCGAAGAGCTGATGTCCCTGCAACGCAATTAGGGCAGTGGGTATGTCCTGCCATTTATTCCATGCAACAGGACATCCTCTCTCTCCGCGACATGAAGCATCCAAGCGGGAAATACTGCATCAATTGTTCGTATTGTTAGTGATTCCAAATCGACTCTCCACCATTCTAGCATGATGCTCCTCACTGAGTTCTCACTTTGTTCAGATTCGCCTTGTCTTCTTGCATCCAAGAGTGAGGGTAGCTTCGATATTAGTTGCTCTCGTTTCATCCACCTTTTTTCCGGAGGTAGTAT
>DALC01000004.1:4975-10663 GCA_002499325.1 Euryarchaeota archaeon UBA538 | reverse complement strand
TGGGGTGAATCACAAAAAGTGGACAGAGCGCCCGATAATTATAGCTCAAGCCGTTGAAGACGAAAGCCCCACAGAGACTGATGTTCTATCATTCTTCAAGGACAAGGTAGCCAAGTGGCAAATACCAGATGCGNNGACGGTGTCTCTGAGGGGAGCTTGTATGTCAAGGGGCCAACGGTGGTTGAGAGTTACATGTCACACGAGGCGCCGGCCACAGATGAAGATGGGTGGTTCGACACCGGGGATGTGGGGACGATAGATGGGGATGGTTTCTTGACGCTAACCGATCGTTCCAAGGATCTGATTAAGTCGGGGGGCGAGTGGATCAGCTCTATTCTGCTTGAGGAGATTATCAGACAACACCCCCTTATCCATGACGCGGCGGTAATTGGGGTGAATCACAAAAAGTGGACAGAGCGCCCGATAATTATAGCTCAAGCCGTTGAAGACGAAAGCCCCACGGAGACTGAGGTTCTATCATTCTTCAAGGACAAAGTAGCCAAGTGGCAGATACCAGATGCGGTTGTGATGGTCGATGAGCTACCGCTCGGTTCGACAGGTAAACCGATAAAGAGAGTCCTTCGTGAGCAGTATGTCGACTACCTATTGGAGGGGAATACGTGAGTAAAGAATACGATGTAGTAATAATCGGTGGTGGGCCGGTGGGTTCAATCGCCTCGCTCTTGCTGGAATCCAGGGGTTTCAACGTGGCCCTCGTGGAGAGAAATACTGTCCCTTACCCATTCCCGAGGGCCATCGCTCTGAACGGATTCAGTATGGGCCTAGTAAAGGAGCTCCTAGGGCCAGAGCTATGGAGTGAGTTTGAGTTCACGCCCGCAATACACGTCGGTTACGTACTGAACAAGGAAAAGATGGACGAGCCGTTTGGGTTAATGCAGCCACCTGTCATTGATGGGAAGATCCTGGACAATGACAACTTTGGATTCGTAAGCTGGTTCAATCAACCACAACTTGAGAGATTGCTCAGGACAAGCATTGAGGCTCGTGACGGGATAACCACATTCTACGGGCATGAGGCGCTTGTCCTTTGGGAGGACGATCTGAACTTCATCAAGATTCAGGAGCTGTCCTCAGGGAAGTCGTTTGAAATCTCAGCAAAGTACCTACTCGGGGCCGATGGAGGGGGGAGCTTCGTTAGAAAGCAGATGGGTGCCGAGCTGAAGTCCCTTGGAAAGTCGATACACTTCCTGATAGTTGACATAAAGGCACCGAGATCCGCACTGCGTCCTGGTAAGGATTTCGATGCCGGAGGACACCAAATAATCGATCCACAAGGAAAGCGGCCAACCACCTTCCTAATTTGTGAAGGGAAGAATCATGGGACCTACAAAGACACTTTTAGATTCGAATTCGCCTTGAAGAAAGGGGACGATTACACAAAGATACAGTCCCCTGACTCTATCCATGAATTGATCGATCCGTATCTGAACCCAGAGGATGTTGAAATCGTTAGATCTACAATCTACAAATTTAATTCCCTGATATCGCAAAACTGGCGCGTAAATAATATGTTCACGATCGGAGATGCCACCCACCAGACCTCCCCCTTCCAAGGTCAGGGCCTCAACATGGGCATACGCAATACGTCCAATCTGGTTGAGAAAATCGATTTGGTGAGTAAAGGGGTCTCGGATGACTCGCTTCTCGACTCCTATCAAGTGGAATGCTACCCGGACTCAAAGGCCGTGATCAAGCAGTCTCTATTCCTTGGAGGGATGCTCTTCAACATTAAGCCACATATCAATCTACTCAGAGGAGTTATTCACTCGTTCAATGGGAAGAAGGGTAAGCCGATTGACTTGTTCCCTGCATTCGTTCCTGAGACCGTGACTGTGGCTAATGGTTTCAGCCCGGGCAAGGCGAATCAGAAGGGTTACCCCATGTACAACTACATGAATGAGGAGGGTTTTCCTCGTTCTCTGAGAACATACCATCCAACTGAATATCGGATCTTCTGCAATGGGGATCCCTCGTCTGTTCGAGATGCGGTAGGTAAGGTGCCAGAGATAGTCAGTCCGATGGTTGTCGAGCTGTCAGATGGCAGTGATGGTGGCACTACCGATGGAACAAGATTGGTATCAGCTCAGAGGAAAGAAGACCTCGACAAACACAAGAAGCTGTTCAAGGGGGCTGACTATGTCCTAATGGCACCTGGCTACACAATGCTTGGTACTTACAAAAGGGGCCAGGAGAGCAAGCTAGTCCGAGAATACCTATCCAGATTCAAGCTTGTTGCATGAGAGCTAGCACTTGGATGAAAACTAATAGTTATACGTTAAGTGTCAGAATTGTCGCTTAATGCTATCTGGGGCATTAGCGAAATGGTTTGAAGAAGCAGCAATGGAAGACACCGACTCAGTGGGTGGAAAAGGAGCGTCTCTTGGAGAGATGTATCAAAAGCTATCAAAAATCGGGGTGAAGGTACCAAATGGTTTCACTCTGACAACTGAGGCCTTCAGGGACTTTGTGAATGCGGATATTCCTGAAGCGACGTGGGACAATGTGGGCAATCCGGAGGGAATCGGAAACCTAAGGAGTGAGGCGATAGCCTGCAAGACTCTCTCTTCAGCACTGGAAGTTTGTCTGAGAGATGCTGATGCTTCGGACCATTTGGGTCTAAACGGAAGGGCCTCTCTTGCGAGATCGCTCGTTAGAGAGACACCGATACCAGAGACTGTGAAACGAGCCATCGGAGCCGAGTACAGCAAGCTCTGCGATATGTACTACCCGGGGGTTGATGTCGCTGTTAGGTCCTCAGCAACCACTGAGGACTCGGCAGAGGCGTCCTTCGCTGGTCAATACGAGTCATACCTGAATGTCAGTGGTGAGTCTGAGATCGTAGAAAAGTGGCGAAGGTGCGTTGCCAGTATGTTCACCGAGCGATCGGTGGGCTATCATCTGGAGAACAACATGAATCCACTGGACAGCTCGATAGCAGTGGTAGTTATGAAAATGGCTAGGTCGGACAAAGCCTGCTCGGGGGTGATGTTCACGATAGACCCGGATTCTGGCCATGATGGCGTTATACACATCGGATCATCCTACGGACTCGGAGAGCTTGTTGTTCAGGGAGTGGTTTCACCAGACACCTACACTGTCTGGAAAAAGGGCCTCAGAATGGGTAAGTTCCCGATAGTGTACCGTACACTCGGTGGCAAGGAGCAGATGATGGTCTACAATGAGGAGTCCACCAATGAGGTACACACAATACAGGTTTCCATAGAGGAAAGAAAGAAGTGGTCATTGACGAAGGAGGAGTGTGTCAGCTTGGCAGAGATGGGCCTGAAAATAGAGGACTTCTTCGGTAAGCCAATGGATATCGAATGGGCGAAGGATGGAATCAGTAACGAGCTGTTCATCGTGCAGGCACGGCCTGAAACAATACACTCGAAGTCCTCGAAGTCAAAGATGATGCTCTACAAGATCGACGAGAAGCTGACGTCGAAGCTGAAGAAGAATGGTCGTGTGATTGCCGAGGGCCAGGCCGTTGGCACGAGGGTCGGGACAGGCATGGTTAGACTTTACAGGACCTATGCCGAGGTGGTCCAAGGACGGAGAGAGCTACAGAGCCTTATCGACACCGGCCTCGCACAAGAGGAGATCTCCTCCGAGCTCTCTGTTTTCGAAAAAGGCGATGTCTTGGTGACCGAGATGACAACCCCTGATTGGGAGCCGCTGATGAAGCAGGCCTCACTGATTATCACTAGGAAGGGAGGGCGGACATCACATGCGGCCATAATAGCTAGGGAGTTCGGGATACCGGCAATCGTAGGGTGTTCTGACGCTTTGGAAATACCCAATCTCAGTATCGTGACTGGGAGTTGCGCAGAGGGGGATACTGGGTATGTCTATTCGGGTGAAGTCCCCTTCGAGGTTGAGGAAGTGTCTTTCGACGAGGACCTCGATCTCAAGACTAAGATCAAGCTAAATGTTGGCTTTCCCACTAAATCCCTGACTGACTCGAGGTTGCCTGTTGATGGGGTTGGTTTGGCTAGAATAGAATTCATACTTTCGTCCGGACTAGGGATTCACCCCCTGGCTTTCGTCCATCATGATGAGATGAGGGAATACCTGAACAGTGGACAGTTAGGCGACGGCCTGCGAAGATACCAAGAGGCGTTCAATGCCACAGATGATGGCGACATCAAATCACTAGTGGAAGCTGTGGAGAGAAGGGCTTGGGCCTATGAGGACAAGCGTGGTCTATTCGTTGACAAGCTTCGTGAAGGCGTCGGGCTGATCTGCGCGGCATTCCACCCACGTCCGGTACTTGTCAGGCTCTCTGACTTCAAGTCGAATGAGTACAGGGAGCTGTTGGGTGGATCGATATTCGAGCCTGTGGAGGAAAACCCGATGATTGCGTGGAGAGGGGCTTCAAGGTATCTCGATGAGAAGTTCAAGCCCGCCTTTGAGATGGAGCTAGATGCCATGAAAGCGGTAAAGTACGAATATGGCTTAGACAACTTGCAACTAATGGTCCCCTTCTGTCGCACTCCAGAAGAGGGTGAGATGGTGAAGGACCTCCTGGATGATCATGGACTAGGGCCTTCGTCTGGGACTGATCTGTTCGTGATGGTCGAACTACCGTCGAATGTCATAGAAGCTGATAGGTTCATAGAAATGATGGATTTGGCAGGTGGTTCGATCGGTTCCAACGACCTAGTCCAGACGGTCTATGCTGTTTCGAGGGATGACCTGGAGGGATATCAGAACCCTATAGATGCGAGGTCACCCTCTGTGAAGGCCATGATCAGGGATATCGTGAGAAAGTTCAACGAACATGGCCTGGAGATAGGGATCTGTGGTCAGGCACCCTCTGACTTCCCAGACGAGTTCCCACCTTTTCTCATCGATTGCGGGATTACCAGCATCTCTGTAACCCCCGATACTGCTATCGCCGTAAGAGCAACGGTTGCGGAGGCCGAGAAGGGCGCCTCTAGCTGAAGTCGCCGATGAAGTCCATGCAAGCCCACGCCACATTCTCTGGTCTCTCTATGTGGGTCCAGTGTAGGGCGTCGGATACTATGGTGAACCTCGAGAACCTTCCTCCATCCTTTGTCTGAAGGGTGGAGTACCTTCCCTCTGCCATACTGGTGACGTACCTTTCGCTATTCTCCTTCCACGCGGGATTCTCTCTGTCTTGGAACTCCCCTCCGGGTAGAAGGTCCTCAACATCATCCGGCCAGAAGTTCCACTTCCCCCAGTAGGGTTGATCACCTGTGTGATTGGATATTAGTCCGTGGTCGTTCGGAAGGTCAGCGAAGATGTAAGTAGGGAATCTTAACCTAAATAACCTGAATATCCCAGTGACGTACCCTCCACCGAGGAGTCCCTTCACCTTCCTCAGAAATGGCATCTTTCTTGCTCCGGGTATGTCTTCGGCCTTTAGCATCTCATCGGCCCCTTGGAACTGCATCATCGGGAAGTTTGTGTCGAGAATGCTGAACCCTCTGGATCTGTCCGATCTTCTCTTGCCTTCGTCTAGGAAGTCAGTCTGCCGAAACATCTGCCTCGTTAGCCTGAAGAAATTCTCTGACTGTTCAGGCATGGACTGAATGGCTTCCCATCTCTCATGGAGTTCCGTTCCTGGTGTGGCGGTCGATCCCTCGATAGCGAATGAGGGGGCTATGAAACCGAATGGGGCGCCTCCCCTGATTGCGCTCCCCA
>DALC01000004.1:4224-4596 GCA_002499325.1 Euryarchaeota archaeon UBA538 | reverse complement strand
TCGGTCAGCTCATACCAATCTTCCTCGAACTTGGTCCATCCTTGGGAGCCCCTTGAGTAGCTGATAGCGATCTCAGGGAACTCTGCAAGCATGTTGTCCATGATTATGCACCCTCTGTCATGACCCACGAAGTGGGCTCTCTCGATGCCGAGTCCCTCGTTTAGGATGTCCTTGAGTGTGTAGGCACAGTTCTCGAGATCAAATCTTGGGTCGACGGGTTTGATTCCCTTCATTGGGATGATCCTGTTTGGGGGCATCATTCCATCGTACTTCGACATGGTGTTGCCATCGATCTGGATGGTGGTATACTCCTCGAGGAAAGGCACTGTTACCACTATGAATCGGTAATCATTACCAATTGGGTGGTTTACC
>DALC01000004.1:0-3837 GCA_002499325.1 Euryarchaeota archaeon UBA538 | reverse complement strand
GCCCTCTGGGTTACCTGCGAGTGCTATTCGGTGATGGTGTCCCTTGACCTCCACATATACGATCTCAAAGGAGACCCCGTTGGTGTCAGGAATGGAATAATCACTCGCTATCAAGAAACATCCCTAATCCTTTCAATTAGATCTTGGACGTTGGTTAAATCACGGTTTATCAGTGACTGTTGGGTTTCATAGTCGAAATCTTCGTAGAAGCTAGCAGCGGCTGGTCCGTCGAGATTCCTAATTCCTGAATCGGCTACAGTGGGTCCCCATTGGTTGTGCCCATTAGGCCCAAGACCGCTAATCTTGTGGATCCTCTGACCAAATGACCTGGTCATCCTGTCCCCATCGGACATGTGCTCGTGCACGTGACCGTACGGGTCGTGCCAGTAGTCGTAGATGTGAGATCCCAGAACATGTCTTCCAACGCCCCAGGCTATCTCGTATCTCTCATTCAGATACTCAGCTTTGGTCTTGAGTTGCATGTGGCCTCTCCAGACGTCATCTAGGTTGGACACCTCGAAGGAGGCATGGCTCAATTGAGGATTGATTCCTTGGCCCTCAGGGGCCTGTTTTTGATCCATCAATGAGAGAATGAAAAAGGTGTGATGATCTGTGGGAACTTCGCCCCTGTCACATCTGAAAAAGCATCCGTATGTAGCCTCGCCCTCCGCGAACGTGCCTTCATAGAGCGGCGAGGGGCCCGCCTTCTGTAACATCTCAAACATCTGGGGGTTGATAGAGTGACCTTCTGCTGACTTGGGGGCCTCGAAATACACGCTGTCAGATGGCAGTAGGCCAAAGGTCTTCATCATAAACGCCATCATAGCGTGGTGTGGGCCTACGGGAATTGTGAGGACTACGTGTCCGATTTTGAGCACGTCTGGAGGGCCGGGGTGTATGGTATTGCTACCGTCTGCCTCGCGATTACCCGAGGCGTCCTGAAGCTTGTTTACTGGCCTCTTGTAGTGTCTCTTGTCACCGTAGTTGTACTCCAGTCTCTCCCTCGTAGGCGGGAGCGGTTCTATCTCCCTGCCATGAACAGCCTCGATCAGTAGATTGCAAACAGGATCTATGAAGGAGACCCTCTTTCCTCCGCTAATCTCTCCCTCAATGCCCGGAACGTCATGTACTTCCGTGCAACCATCTACATTTTCAGACAAAATTCGGAGATCTTCCTCTTCCTTCATTAACATCGCAAATCCCAGAAACTTGGCAGGACCCTTGTGCGCAACATGACAAAACCCATCTCCACTGATCCCTCTAGAGTAGATTGAGTTCTCGTCTCTGTGGACAATCTTCAACCCGAAGTCTTCCACCCACCTCTCGTACAGGTCGAGATCAGGCACTGAGAACCTAACATAGGCGACATCCCATGCCTTGGTCAGGGGCTCTATGGGAGGGAGGGAGTTCGAACCTTTCAGGTGGCTCTCAGTCCCGTCATTTATCGCCTCGAATAGATCTAGGTCCCTATCCACGAACTGAATGATGTCTGCTGCGGTCGGGGAGGGCTTGGTCGTCTCTTGTACCATGGACACCATACTTGGCACCCTAATTTAGAATTGTCGGGTGGTTTAATTTTAACATCATAGCAGTACAACAATTTGTCCTTCCTTCTCGAAGGTCTTGATTTCTCTTAATTTATCACCAACACACGGGCCATCGGTACAGACCCCTGTATCTGGACCGAAAGAGGCTTGATGGTGCATGCATTGAATCAAGCCTGTTTTCCTATTTAGCAGATAGAGGGGGTCATTGCACAGGCTTCGTCCATCGTGTGGACACGAGTTTAGCCAGCCGTAGACCCCTGTCTCGGTTCTGAGTACGAGTGCTGTTAGATTATCCTCGTTCTCGGGGATCTCAAGCATCAGCACGCCCCCCATCGAGAGGGACGAGCTTGGCAATCTGGCAACTTCCCTTGGCATGGTATAACCTCTCAGTTGTTGAAGAACTGCTTGTCTCCTGGGTTTGGCACCCTGAGGATGTTCAGTTGCGTTGCGAGACCTATGTAATGCCCCATTACAAGAACAAGCTCAATCATTGATTTCTCCGAACCCAACAGGTCGAGGACCCCCTGATACGTTCCATCCGAGACCCTGTAGTTTCGGAGGTACTCCTCTGCCATATCATAGGCCGCTTTCTGATGACGCTCCTCCTCCGTGTCATGGAAAGAGGGTTCCTCACCACTGTAGATCGAGTCCAGTACGTCCTGCCTCACCCCTGCCGCAAGGGCTATTCTACTATGGGCCCAAAACTCTACGTTGCTCCTAAAATGTGCGCCTATCACACAGATAGCGACTTCCTTCATCGTCTTAGGTACGTTTGTGGTATTGGAACGAATCGCCATTCCTATGTCGTCCAGAGCCCTAGCCATCTCAGGATCGGTATACATCCAACCATTGAAGGGACCAGGAAGCGCACCATTAGATAGTGTCCCAACACCCCTTTTGGAACCTACTATGGAGTCGAAAACCTCCTTTAGATCGTCTGAAATCTGTTCCCTGTTAACGTACTTGAATCTCGGCTGGTCTTCGGGCGACAGGCCAGTGCTATCCCACATAGTCATGACCACCCCAAGAGGGCTTGTTGCATAATTGTTGATGCTGTACTCATGTCAATATAATTCTAATAATGGTGCGTAGTCTGAAATCACATGCAAAGTAGCGATATCATCTCACAATCTAGGGAAATACATGAATGGATAGTAGAGAAAAGGAGAGCTATCCATCGCCACCCTGAGCTCATGTATGAGGAATTCGAGACGAGCAGGCTGGTCCAGAATACACTGAGTGAGTTAGGAATCGAATATGAGAAGGACATAGCGGTGACTGGAGTCGTCGGGCTTGTTGGTAACGGTGAGGGGCCCTGTATCGCCCTTAGGGCAGACATGGACGCCTTGCCTATACATGAGGAGGCAGATGTAGAGTTCAGAAGCGAGATAGACGGGAAGATGCACGCTTGCGGCCATGATTGTCACACCGCAATGCTTCTCGGCGCGGCTAGAGTCCTGAAGGATAACGAGAGTGAGATTAACGGCACGATCAAACTAATCTTCCAGCCTGCGGAAGAAGGAGGAGCGGGAGGGAAGATGATGCGAGAACAAGGGGTCCTTGAGGACCCTGATGTCGAGAGAATCTTTGGCTTGCATGTGAGTGACAAGCTACCGACGGGGACCCTGGCATCAAAGGAAGGGACCCTGCTTGCAGCCACATCGTCGATCAGAATCCTAGTCAGTGGAAACGGTGGCCACGCGGCTATGCCCCATCTGACCGTGGACCCCGTGGTAACCGGTTCCAAGATAGTGGTCGAGCTGCAAACACTGGTATCTCGTGAGCTGGACCCGCTAGAGTCTGGCGTGATTAGCATCACGATGGTTAATGCAGGTAGCGCGACCAACGTGATTCCCTCCAGCATGGAGTTGCAGGGCACCATCAGATCACTAACTAGCGATGGGATCACCAGATTGCAGCACAGGGTAAGAGAGGTAGCCGAGGGCATAGCCATGGCCAATAGGTGCATGGCGGAGGTAACCTTCCCAGGCAACGACTTCCCCCCCACCGTCAATGACGGGGAATGCTGGGAGCTGGGTAAAATCTCAGCTGGAGAGATACTAGGAGAGGAGTGTGTCTCGGAGATGGGGTCGATAATGGGAGGGGAGGACTTCTCTTACTACACTCAGGTTATTCCCGGGTGTTTCTCTTTCCTCGGCGTCGGTAACCCGGAGATCGGTGCCGTCTATGGTGTCCACCACCCTAAATTCAAGGTCGATGAGGATGCTTTGTCCCTGGGTACCGCTATTCATGTCAATACTGCATTCAAGGCACTGGCAGGATAGTGGGT
>DALC01000067.1:3580-4680 GCA_002499325.1 Euryarchaeota archaeon UBA538 | reverse complement strand
GCTGGCTCTTCCACGACAGGTGGAACGAACATTGGGTTTGCTGCCCCCATGTAGTGAGCAGCTATCTCGTCTGCTACGGCATGAGCGATGTCAGCATCGAATCCGACTACTGATCCATCGTCAGCATAGCTCTCGAATGGAGGGTAGAACGGGTCTGTGCAAAGCCTTAGGCTTCCGGACTCCAGAACTGCGGTCAGGTCGCTTCCCTCAGTTGGTACTGGGTAGGAAGTAGCTGTATCCATTGTGGTGTCATCGGCTAGGGTTACTGCGCCATCGAAACTGGCACCATAGATCAGGTCGTACTCACCTGAGTCGACCAAGGCACCAATTGCCATGTTCAGAGCGCCAAGTAGCTCTCCAGAGGAATCCCCCTGCACAGCCATACCGAAGTTCTCATCCGAGAAGGTGACCATCAAGGTACCTTCCAGGGACAGAACTGGGGCGTCACCCATTGCATAGTGTACATCGCCATTGTTCAAAGCGGCGATTACCGAAGGGAAGTCGTCGTAAGCACTGATCGTAGCTGCACCTAGGTTGTTCTGAGCATACAGATCCGAGGTGGTCCCCGATTGTACGCCTATGGTGGTTCCTTCTGCGTTCAGGTCTGCGACGGCACTGATGGAAGCGGCGCCAGATCCGCCGATTACACCCTGGCTACTTGTGTAGTAGGCCCTGGTGAAGTCGACAACTTGCTCTCGCTCGTCAGTCTTCGTCATCGCCGATATGATAGCGTCACACATATCGCCGGCATTCAGGTTGGGAATGATGGGGTCCCATGCGGACTCCACGAAGTCGGCACTAACGTCACTAGCCATCGAAATGGACCAGTCAGGTGTGTCGTCTTCATCATCCCCACCAAGGCATCCGGCGAAAGCTGCCGCCAGCATGCTCATGGTAAGCATCATTGCAATCATCTTGTTGTTCTTCATTAGAAACTCACGTTCCAGTGCCCGCACGACGACGTATATATGTTATAGAGATTCTCAAAAAAAAGTCGAAAAAGGGCGTTTTTTAGAAAAACGGCTCTTAATCTTATTTTTTTTCTACCAAATCTCAGAGTACGGGAAGCGAGAGTATCATGAGCGGTAACTCGTGCGAAG
>DALC01000067.1:1581-3194 GCA_002499325.1 Euryarchaeota archaeon UBA538 | reverse complement strand
GGCGGTCTCAAGTCTGATTGGATCACTTGCCAATTCTGTGAGGAAGAAAGGGGAAATCGGAGCTCCAGTTCCTCTACCTGGGGGGTTTGGAGGAATAATTGAGTTTGGGGACTATAGATTGGCCTTGGCTACCGACGGAGTTGGTTCAAAATTGCAAATTGCAAACCACTTAGGTAGGTTAGAGGGAGTCGGTATAGATTGTATAGCCATGAATGTGAATGATTTGATATGTGTAGGTGCAGAGCCTGTGGCCTTTGTCGACTATATTGCAACGCCGAAGACTGATAGCTCGGTCCATTCGATATTGGGAGAGTCTCTTTCAGAGGGTTGCTCCAGATCTAGAGTTACACTGGCAGGAGGTGAGACGGCGACCCTTCCTGGAATTGTGAGAGAGCTGGACATGTCAGGTACTGCTTTGGGGTGGTTTCCCAAGGGAGAGGCAATTACGGGAGAGCGTCTAGAGTGTGGAGACATTCTAATCGGTTTGCCAAGTAGTGGTATTCATTCAAACGGTTACACCCTAGTCAGAGCGATTGTCGAGAGGAGTGGGCATTCTCTTATTGAGGATGCTCCTTTTGATACATCTCACCCGGGAAGAGAGATAGAGCGCTTTCCAGATTCGGAAGGAGAAATTAGTCTTGGGGAGGTTTTATTGAATCCAACTAGAATCTATGTTGATCCCGTGGTTGATTTAATTCTAGAGTGCAGGCTAGGGAGTGGTCCTTGCGACTTATCTGATATCAAGGCAATAGCACATATTACTGGGGGTGGCCTTTCCAATCTTCTTCGGCTTCATGATATCTTGGGGTGGCATATTGAAAATCCGCTCCCTCCTCATCCCGAGTTCGAGTGGCTTGCCAAAAGTGGGTCCGTCGATTCCAAGGAGATGCACAGAACTTTCAACATGGGTATGGGAATGGTTATTGCAGTGTCCAAGGGCCGTTCTGATTCCGTATTGGAATGGATTTCAGAAAGGCTACCAGGAGCCAGTATAGTAGGTTCAGTTACTGACAATGGACGAATCGTCACCCATAGTGATCCTGCTGTAAGGTTCGATAGTTATTGATTGAGCATCATAGTCAATACCTTGTGCCGTGGGCACTTCCGGTCACCATGGACTGGGAGGAACCGAAAGGGTGGCCCGGTGTAATTCACAGAGAAGGGCGTACATTAGTCAGGGTATCCGAGAGGCCTAATTCACAGATGACAGGTCCTGTTTCCAGAAGGGGCGGAGGTGTATTCTTGAATCCAGCCATGTCTGGAAGTAGGACGAGAAGCGTTCTTCTGTTTGATCATGCGATAGAAAGCGGGATTCTAGGAGAAGGGACGGTATATGCCTTGGACGGACTGGCTGCAGGAGGTATACGGGCAAGGAGATGGCTGAATGAAATCTCTGAGGACAATGCTAAGAGACTAGATGTCACTATCTCTGATTTAGACGGAGAGGCTATTGATTGGGCAATCGGCAATCATCGAGATTTCCCCCCTCTCCATGGAAAGGGACAGCTCTCAAGTTGCGTTGGTGACCTTCGAAAGCTGGTTCTTTCTCATGGAAGACATTGGGTGGATATAGATCCCTTTGGATCTCCATTACCTTTTCTTGACACGGCAGT
>DALC01000067.1:0-1211 GCA_002499325.1 Euryarchaeota archaeon UBA538 | reverse complement strand
GCTCTGACTGGCTCATCCCGCGGAGCGATGCTGAGGAGATATGGTGCTAGAGTAAGAACCGATGGTCTCGCTCACGACTCTGCACTTAGGGTGATGCTGGCTAACCTTGCAAGTACTGCAGCTAGACATGATCGCTGTGTAGAGCCGTTACTATCCATATGGGACTCGCACCACCTAAGAGTCTCAGCAAGAGTACGAAAGAGCAGGAGTGGTGCTAATATTTTCGAGGATGAGATCGGGTGGAGAGTTCATTCGCCTTCTTATGAAGAGGTTTTGGCTTCAGTAGAGGCAGGATTGCATCCGAACTGTTCTTTGGATAGCCTGCCAATGACTTGTCTCCTTCCACTATCCAATCCTGTGGAAAGAAAGGACCCCCGGATATCCGGACCTCTCTGGATTGGAAGTATTGGCGATCAGAGTGCAATGTGTTCTATGACAGAAGAGAAGGCTATGAGGCTGTGTGCCCCGGAGTTTGCAGATGGGGATTTGGCTGGGTGGTCTGAGAGGGACTTCGAGATGGAGAGGAGGAGAGTTGTCAGGTCGGTCAGAAATATAGAGCAGGAGGGAGCTGTAATTGGCTCAGCGCACCATATTCTCGTTGATGACCTATCAAGCTGGCTGGGTATTGGCTCTCCACCAAGTCCCACTATGATGGTAAAGAAACTGAACGAGATGGGTTGCAATGCCTCGTTGACTCATTACGGAAAGCCATCATTTAGGACAGGGGCGAGTTGGGATGATATCGTTGAAGTGGCCTTGAGTCTTCAGCCACCAATATAGGACATTTCCACTCTTTCAGATGTCTTGGAGCTGTTCAGTGAGCGTTCCTCGGAGTATCTGTCCTGCCTCTTATTCCAATGTTCACGAATTAGGTCCGTGATGTGGGAGTCGGTATGTCCAGCTCTGATTGGTGAGAGGAGATCAAGCCCGTTATTCGAAAAAAGACATGTGAAGAGCCTCCCATCTGAAGAAATCCTAGCTCTGGTACAGTCACCACAGAACGGTTCAGTGACACTGGAGATGATTCCTACTTCGCCACCGTTGGGTAGCTTGTACCTCTTGGCCACATCGCTATTATTTTCGGGTATGATTCTCTCAATGTCTCCAATCATATCTCGTATCTCAGAAGCGCTAACAACATCATCCAAATTCCATCCGTTGGTCGTACCTACATCCATGTACTCGATGAACCGGACAGCAATGTCCCTACT
>DALC01000048.1:3199-4517 GCA_002499325.1 Euryarchaeota archaeon UBA538 | reverse complement strand
TGGTCCCTGACTGAAGAGGGACTCTCAGTAGACGTCGAACTACTTTCTCATGTTGAGATGATAGGGGAGGTGACTCCCGAGCTTTTGCAAGGGGACTCTTGGAAAGGAGCCAATTTCAAGCCCTTTGACGTAAACGCACCAACTGTCACACCTACTGGAGGAAGGCCCCATCCGATGCAAGCATTGATTGAGAGAATTAGAAATGTCTTCTTAGAAATGGGATTCTCTGAGATAGAAGGAAATTTCGTACAATCCGCCGGCTGGAACATGGATGCTCTGTATATACCCCAATCTCATCCTGCAAGGACAATGCAAGACACATTCTACCTTTCAAATCCAGAAAAAGTCGAGGTCCAAGAAGAGTATCTCGATTTATGGTCAAAGGTTCACGAGCACGGTCATGATACAGGAAGTAGGGGTTGGGGTAGGAGATTCGACAAGGAAGAGGCTCAGAAGGGACTCCTCAGAACTCATACGACAGTGAACACTGTCAGGCACATTGCTGAGAATCCAAGCAAGCCTTCAAGAGTTTTTGGAATCGGCAGAGTCTTCAGACAAGAAACCATAGATAGGACACATTTACCAGAATTCCATCAGATTGAAGGGATTATTCACGAAGAAAACGCAAATCTTCCTATGTTAATCACAACCCTGAAGACTTTCTATTCAAAGATGGGTTATGATAATGTTAGAGTTAGACCAGCCTACTTTCCCTACACTGAGCCTAGTGTGGAAGTGGATATTCTATGGAGGGGGGAGTGGCTAGAGCTCGGTGGGGCTGGAATTTTTCGGCCAGAAGTTACTGAACCATTGGGGACAGAATGGCCTGTATGTGCGTGGGGAATGGGCCTTGAGAGATTAGCGATGCTCATACTCGGGCTCGAGGATATAAGGCAGTTATACCAGCCTGACTTGGAGAAACTGGGGCAAATGCCAATACTCTGACAAAAGCAACTGCAATCACCACCATCGCTAGTATGCCACCACTTGGGGGAACTGATCGATATAATGTCCCGAAGGCCGAGGAAATATCCGAAGACTGACCAGATGGCCCACCCTCGCATCCCTCTGGAGGGGGCCCTATCCCCGGTCCCCAGGTCTCCCCACGGCCAGAGCAATCAACTTCGCCATCCCCCTCTTCATTCTGGTTGACTAGTGAAACCTCACCTCTGTAGCAGTTGATGAAGTATGGAAAACCCAAGTCCCCCTCTCCATTTTCCCAAGTGGTATGATAGTGGTAAATTCCCTCAGGATAGTCAGGCGTGGGTCCGAATTGCCCATTGCATGAATCTAAATCTCCAAGTCCAACAATATACTC